>JAISXN010000192.1 GCA_031270525.1 Candidatus Symbiothrix sp.
TCTGTATTTTTCAGGAGAAAGCCGGCTGGATGTGGATAGGCACTAATTTGGGACTGAACAGGTACGACGGTTATCATTTCACCGTTTATAAAAGTGATATTTCCGAATCCGGCACTCTGCGGGGAGAATTGGTGCGCTGTATTTATGAAGACCGGAATAACCGGCTGTGGGTCGGAACGGAACGTGGCGGTTTGAATCTCTTCAACCGCGATACGGAAGAGTTTTCCCATATCCTGTTTCAGGATGGGGACACCGTTTTTTCCGCAAACAGTATTATTGAAGATGAAAACAATCGTTTACTCGTGGGTACGGACAAAGGCATTGCTTTTTTGAATCCAAACGACCGGCTGGAATTACTTCCCGTTCAAGCGCTCAAACAAGCAGGGAATCCCGAAGTGATCAAATTATTTTATGACAAACGAAACAACCTCTGGATAGGCACTTTATCCGGACTGTTCGTTTATGATTTTACCATGAATACCGGAGAAAAATTACTTTTGCCGGAAACAAATATTCCCGACGACGAAATTCATTCCTTTTTCTTCGACAGCGACAATGTATTATGGATAGGCACTTATCATTCGGGAGTTTACACAGCTAATACCAATTCCCGGACTGTCAAAAAAATAAGCTCGTGGGTTTCGTCCAACCGCATGGAAACCGTGCGGGCTATTCAGGAAGACGGAAAAGGAATCTTGTGGTTCGGTACGCGCGGCGGATTGGTTTCTTACAACAAATCTACCCAAACGTACAGCTATTTTTTGCGGGATGAAGAAGACGGCGTGGGTTTGGCCCTCAATTCGGTGTTAAGTTTGTGCGTGGACGCCAAAGGCGATTTGTGGGTAGGCACGCGCGGCGGAATCAATTACAGGGATGCTGATAAACAGGCGTTTATCTATCTTTCGGCAATGAGAAATGACAATCGTTTCCTGAATAATGCCGAAATATACTGTTTCTTTCTGAATAATAACGATTTACTTATCGGAACGGAAAGCGGCGGCGTCAATATCTATAATTGGAATACGCACAGGTTCAGGTATTTGACTTCCAGAGAAGGACTTTCGGGCGATTGCATCAAATCTTTTGTCCGCGACGGAGACGAGATTCTGGTCGGCACTTACCAGGGAGGGATAAGTATCTTAGATGCAAATACTTACAAAGTAAAACTGATACTCCGGAATCACAAAGACAATCCGCAATCCCTGAGAGACGATGTTGTCTGGGATTTATTGAAAGACAGCAAAGGAAATATCTGGGTAGCAACCAATAAAGGCATTGACCTGTACGACAATAAGAAGCGAACGTTTCAAAACCGGACGGATATTTATCCGCAAAAAGCATGTAACTGGATATCGGAAGATGCCGAAGGCGATTTG
The DNA here is from genome assembly GCA_031270525.1 of Candidatus Symbiothrix sp. Lineage (GTDB taxonomy): Bacteria > Bacteroidota > Bacteroidia > Bacteroidales > Azobacteroidaceae > Azobacteroides. The sequence continues at coordinate 1,377 of JAISXN010000192.1, forward strand.
TGGCTGGGCGGAGACGAACTGTACATTTACAGTCCCCGTACAGGGAAAGTTATCCGGCACGAAGAACGTACCCGCGACATGATTCCCGCTTCCGGCGGAAAATACTGGCTGACAATACGCGGAAAAGGCCTGGCGCTGTTCGATAAAATGCAGGGCGCCATACGTTATTTTTCCGAATCGGACGGATTGTGTAACAACACTATCCAGTCTTTACAACGGGACAAAAACGGATTTATCTGGATTAGCGCTTTCAAAGGTCTTTCCCGCTTTGACGAAAATACCCGTGAATTTATCAATTTTGACGTCAGCGACGGTTTGCAAGACAACCAGTTCAATTACGGAGCAGCCATTGAATACGGCGATGAACTGATTTACGGAGGCAGCAACGGCGTAAATATTTTTAATCCGTCCGAAGTGAGAAGAAATGATTTCATTCCTCCGGTCGTATTTACGGGCTTACGAATTTTCAATCAGCCGGTTAAAATCGGTACGACGATTAAAAAAAGCATCAACCGGATCGACAGAATCAATTTGAATTACAGGCAAAATGTTTTTTCCATTGAATTTGCAGCGCTTTCCTACGCCAATCCTGCAAAAAACCGGTACACCTATATGCTCGAAGGTTTTGACAAAGATTGGGTGAATACGGGCGCTTCCAATTCGGCGACTTATACCAACCTCGACCCCGGGAAATACCGTTTCAAAGTGAAAGGCTCTAATTCCAACGGAATCTGGAATCCCGAAGAAGCAACGATTGAAATCATTATCCATCCGCCTTTCTGGCGGACTTGGTGGTTCAGAATCACATTGCTTTCCCTTGCGCTGCTCTGCGTGTTTTATATTGCCAAGTTCTTTCTGGAAAGGGCGAAAGAAAAAAATGAACTGGTGTTTGAAAAAACCCGCACCCGGAAATTGCACGAAATCGAAAATATGAAACTGCGCTTCTTCACAAATATTTCCCACGAAATCCGTACGCCCCTGACCCTGATTTTAGGGCCTTTGGACCAAGTGCTGAGTCAAGGAGCGATTGACGACGATTCGAAAGATAAACTGCAATTAGTGAAAAAGAATGCCGGCCAATTGCTGAAACTTATCAATCAACTGCTTGATTTCCGAAAACTTGAAGCTGGTAAACAGGTAGTTCATTACGAAAAATCGGATATTGTGTTCTTCATTCAATCTGTTGTCGAGTCTTTCCACAGTTTGGCGATAGAAAAAGACATCCGGCTGACTTTCCGTTCCGATCGTTCCCATTTCATTACCTGGTTTGATAATGATAAGATTCAGAAAATCGTTAATAATTTATTATCCAACGCTTTGAAATTTACAAACAGTTCCGGTTCCGTTTCGGTAAGCTTTGAAGTGAACGATGTTCCTTCGGAAGAAAATACGGAAAAACAATCTTCCTATTCGATTACCGTAAAAGACACAGGCAAAGGCATTCCCGAAAAAAATCTGAAGAAAATCTTTGAACGGTTTGTGCAAGGCGATGACGAAGAAAACCTTCCGGGTTCGGGAATCGGATTGTCCATCACCCGCGAATTTGTCAAATTAATGGGCGGGGAAATTGATGTGGAAAGTGTTGAGGGAGAAGGCGCTTCGTTCACCGTTCAGTTGCCCTTGCTTCGCGAAACGGACGTGAAAACCGATGAAACTTTCACCGGAAAGCCGGAAAATTTCACCGGAAATAACCGGAAAATTATCCTCATTGCCGAAGACAATGCCGATGTAAGGAATTATATCATTTCCAATTTCCGGCAGGAATATAAAATTCTCGAAGCGGAAAACGGCAAAGAAGGTTACGAATTAGCCGTTCAATACGTGCCGGACGTCATCATTTCCGATTTACTGATGCCGGTTATGGGCGGCGACGCTTTTTGTAAAAAAGTGAAGAAAGACGAGCGCACCTCCCACATCCCTTTCATCCTGCTGACGGCGGTTACAGCCAAAGAGTCGGAAAAGGAAGCCCTGAAAGCCGGCGTGGACGATTACATCACCAAACCATTCGATATCAATATCCTGAAGTTGAAAGCGGATAATCTCTTGTCCCTGCGCAATACCTTGCGGGAGAAATACAGAAACGATATTCTTCTGCAGCCTTCGCCCGTCACCTTAGTTTCGCCGGATGAGAAATTCCTGAAAAAAGCCGTTGATATCATTGAAAAAAACATTGCAGACCCGGATTTCGATATTGAGACTTTTTCCGTCGAAGTAGGCGTCAGCCGGATGCAACTGTACCGGAAACTGGAAGCTTTAACGAACATGACCGTCAAGGAATTTATCCGCGACATACGGATTAAGCGGGCTGCACAGCTCTTGGAACAGAATAAGATAACCGTTTCGGAGGTGATTTATCACGTAGGATTCCGCGATATGGCTTATTTCCGGAAATGTTTCAGGGAGCAGTATGGGGCGAGTCCTTCGGAGTATGCGGCTAAGTTTAAATCCGGGCGCTGACTCCCTCACCTATTAATTTCATATACAAAAACAATACCGGTTGAAAGCGCCGACAGAGATACCCTGTTTATCATGCGTATTTTAGCGACATGAAAAGCATCAGGATGGATTATTTTTTCGGGAATTCCCATTTTTTCAAAAAAAAAATTTTAAATTTTGAGGGTGTGTGACAAACATAATAATCTTGCTCGGCATTATAATAGAAGCTGTCCGGATGAAAAGGGTTACTCCGGTGATGAGGGCCTTGTTCTTTATGGAAATAGTTGTATTTGACAAAAGCTTCTATCTTGTTCTCATCCATGAAACTTCTCAATCTTGCGGCATGAGTAGACGTTGTTCATATACGCATATAGGATTACTTTGAGCAGCATCTGAGGATGGTAGGGACTTCGGCCATATTCTTTATAAAGAGCCTTGATCCCACTTAGTTCCAAGCTATCGACCAAAGCGTTGACAATACGAACCGGTTCGTTTGCCGCAATATCTTCATCAATCCTGTTTGGAAAAAGAAGCGTTTGGTTGGGTATGTAAGGACGAAAATGTAACTTTGCCATAGAAATTTTTTGAGTACCCAAAATTAGGAAGATTTTAGGAAAACTCAAAGGCCGAGCTTGAGAAAGTTCG
>JAISXN010000106.1 GCA_031270525.1 Candidatus Symbiothrix sp.
GAATTTTATCCGACAACTTGCTTCGTCCGGATATTCTGAGATAAAGTTGAGTAAATTCATAAACCAACTGATTTTGATGCAAATGTAATCATTTTAGGTGAAATATCAGATAATCACTAATTATAATTTTTTTTTGATGAAAAATAAGCTAATGTTCTTTCCATGCCATCAATGGCATTTACAGGTAATTTTTCAACTCCGATTGCTTTTTTTAGCTTCTGATTAGAAACAATATAATTTTCCGTTAATTTCCGCAAACGTTCGGGATTTAAAGGCAAATGCAAAACGCCTCCTATTTGAGCTATAAAAAAAATCAGGGATTTATTGATTTTCCAAATCTTTGGTTTGCGGTTTTTTGATTCTGCAATCAGACGAATTAATTTGTTGGTTGAGAGTGGTTCATCATCCGCTAAATGATAAATATCCGAAGGCGGATTTTTTATAATAAACTGTTCGATAATGTAAGACAAATTTTCGATATTCATAAATGAACGCAGATTCTCAAAAGCGCCCAAGGGCCAAGGTATGCCCTTACTCACTACGTTATAAAGCAGATTCAAATTTCCTTTATTTCCCGGCCCATGTATCATACAAGGTCGTAGAATATACACTTTTTTATCTTTCCAATCTTTACTTTGTATGTATTTTTCGGCAGCAATTTTGCTTTCGCCGTAAGGGCCGACGGGTTTGGGAATAACATCTTCAGTCAAAATATCGCCTTCTACCGAATCGGCGGCGGCTTTGACTGAGCTGAAGAAAATGAATTTTTTGGCTTTGGATTGGAGGAAATAATCGAAAATCTTTTGGGTCAAGCCTAAATTTATATCAAAATAAACCTGAGTTTCCGATTGATTTTTAGTATCGTGCGCTTTACCCGCCAGATGAATAATAACGTCTGTTTCAGGGATTTTATCAAGTTCGTTCCACGAAAAGGTTTTGACTACGCCTTCTTTTTCGGGGAAGACGATGTCTAAACCGTAAATCTTGTGGTTTTCTTTGAGGGTGGATACGAGGTTTGAGCCGACGAAGCCGTGGAGGCCGGTGATTAACAAATTCATTATTTTATAGGAATAATTCGTGCTTTTGTCCAATCTATGAGTTTATTCGCTTCAGGAAGATTGACAAATTCAAAATCATCTAATAAGTGTTGAAATTTTTTGAATGAATGTTTCAAACCCACATAAGATTTAAATTTACGTATCATAGGCAAAGATTTCACCATTGGTTGATCGGGGTCGAAATCACGCGGGTGAAAATAAGTCATCAAATAACCGGTTTGTTTTGCCCAATGTTTTATCAGAAAATAAGGAAACAAACGAAAAAAACCACCTCCCGAAAAAACCAAGCTTTTTCCCATAATTGCATGAATATTGATAGGAAATTCTTTCATTTTCATTCCATTGGATAATTGCAAAAGAGTCGGCTCTACTTTACCGTAACTTTGAAATCCGCCGTAATCATGAGTTGCCGGGAAAAGCGAACAATCATACTCGAAACCCAATTCCGACAATACTTCTAATGTCCAAGTATTTTTTTCTGTAATTGAAAAACCGGGAGCGCGAAATGCGTTGATTGCCTCGCCTGTTAAGTCTTCAATCAGTTTCTTTGATTTTTCGATATCCTGTTTAAATCCTTTTCTGTCAAAACGAGTTGATAATTCGTGTTGGTAGGAATGGCAACCGATGTGATGTCCCTGAGCATGAATATCCCGGATGACTTGCGGATGATGCTCGGCAATCCAACCCAGACAGAAAAAAGTCGCCTTGATATTTCGGGAGGCTAATTCAGTAAGGATGCGTTCAACACCGGCGTAAATGCGGACTTCGTATTTTTCCCAATGGAAATCGGGGGTAATGAAGTCACAATTATACCAGTCCTCAATGTCGAAAGTGAGGAGGTTCAATATAATATGGAATAATTTATTTTATGAGCTATTTTTTCAAACGATTTTGTTTCAAAGCCTTAGAATTAGTTGGAGTGATGATTTTCTTTCCTGTTTTTGCTTCAATTTCTTTGCGGGTATTTCCGACTATTTGTCCACCCTGTCGGGCAATTTCCTGATTTTCGGCAGGTGTTTCGGGATTCTTTTCTTTCGATATTTCTGCTGTTGTAGCTTCGGCAAGCATATTGAGCACCAATTCCATATTGGTCATATTATCCCGTAAACTCTCGGTTTTTAATCCTTTGTGTTGTTTATACTGTTTCGTGGTCATTCCCGACCATCCTTGAGTAATAATGTCTGTTAGCAGAGCATATTCCTGACCTTTTTTCACGCCTCGTCGTTCCCATTCATCGGTCAGTTCTTTGCGGACTTCAATGGATTTCAGGCGTTGATTAATCCAACTATCCGAATAACCTTTACGGTGATAATACTCCATTAAGCGGTCGATGCCCAATTCGGGGTCGTCAATTTCTTCCAGCCGTTCCCGGGCAATTTGAGCTAACCATAATTTAAATGGTTCGGCTTTGGGTGATGGAATTGATTGAATCAAACGGAAAAGCTGCTCTACATCAGCAACATCGGTTAATCTCATTTTACCATCAGGAGCTTGCATTTTTAACTGTACGATTTTTTCGTACAGTTGACTTCCCTCTTTTTCTAATTTGATTTTCAAATCGCTCCAGTAACGACGCGGATTGGAGCTTTCGGTTAATACTTCTACTACATCTACAATGGAGATGTACCACTTTTCCTGTTCGCTGTCCCAAACAGAACGAACTTTCTTGTTCTCAAATAATTTGATTGCAGTTGCTTGTGTCATTGTTTGTTAGTTTTAGTAT
>JAISXN010000109.1 GCA_031270525.1 Candidatus Symbiothrix sp.
CCCAAAACTTTTGACAACTCCGAGCAAAATTCATTATACAACGGAATAGCAAAATCAGGTTTTGCCGCTTTGATGTAAGATGGCCTGTTGCCTTTTTTTGTAGAAGCATGAAGGGTAAACTGACTCACACATAAAATTGCTCCTCCTGTTTCCGGCACAGAACGGTTCATTATGCCGTTTTCATCAGGAAAAATCCGAAGATTGACAGTCTTTTTAACTAAAAAATCAATATCCTCCAAGTTATCCGAATCTACAATACCTACCAAAACCAACAACCCTTCCCCTATCGAAGATTTTAATTTCCCTCCGATGGTTACGGAAGCTTTTGATACTCTTTGAATGACTATACGCATTGCGGGACTCATAAAAATCGCCGCTAAGGTACGAATTTTCTTTGATTCTTGCAATAATGTCGGCTATCCTCTCTTTCATGGCCCTGTTTTCTTCGACAACTATTCTGAACAATCTGTAAATATCTTGATCTTTCGGCATCTTTATTCATTATAGTATTTAATGCTTAATATGGGGCAATTTTGAGGATGTAAGGCGGGATTAGTAGGTTAGGGGGAGGGGGATAAAAATAATGCCAAATTTACAAGTGACAGAGAAAAATGCAGAGCAAAAAGAAACAACCATCTAATAATCAGATGGTTGTTGTCGGGGTGAGACGATTCGAACGTCCGACCACACGCCCCCCAGACGCGTACTCTAACCGGGCTGAGCTACACCCCGCTCTTTTCTATTTCGACTGCAAAGGTACAATAATTTTCAAAATCAACAAAACAAAAAAGAAAAAACCGGCAATTCAGGTATAAAAAATCCGTAATACCCATGGGTGCATTTCAAATTGTCGCAGTGCTGTAGCAAGGCTTGTCACTCCCGCGCAGGCGGGAATGACAGAGCGCGACAATTTGAAATACCGTCGGATTAAGCGATTTGGTATTATAAATATCTTTTTCTATCTTTGCGCAATATTTTCACACAATACCGGTTAATTAAATATATGAAAACATTTAGGTTGGCAAATAACATTCTGGGATGGATTGTTTTCGCAGTAGCGGCGGTTACTTATTTGATGACGATAGAGCCTACGGCCAGTTTTTGGGATTGTGGCGAGTTTATTGCTTCCGCTTACAAATTAGAAGTAGGGCATCCTCCCGGAAACCCGATTTTCATGATGACGGCCAATTTATTTACGCAATTGACTTCCGATACTTCCTTAAAAGCGGCAATGGTAAATAGTATGTCGGCTATCTCCAGTGCTTTAACAATATTATTCTTGTTCTGGACAATTACGCATTTGGCAAGGAAAATATTTGTTCCCGACAGCAAGACAGAAATGTCGCTTCCCAGGATAATTACTATTCTCGGCTGCGGTGCGGTAGGCGCCTTGGCTTATACCTGGTCCGATACATTCTGGTTTTCGGCAGTTGAAGGGGAAGTGTATGCTTTTTCATCCTTGATGACCGGATTGGTTTTCTGGATGATTTTGAAATGGGAAGACGTCGCCGATGAACCTCACTCCAACCGTTGGCTAATATTAATTGCATATATAATGGGCATTTCGATTGCCGTCCACTTGTTGAATCTGCTTTGTATTCCCGCTATTGTACTGGTTTATTATTATAAAAAATATCCCAATCCGAATCTGAAAGGTTCGCTTGTGGCTTTACTGATTTCCTTTGTGATTGTGGCCATTATGCTATACGGTATTATTCAGGGACTGGTAAAAGTAGCCGGTTGGTTTGAATTATTGTTTGTCAATACTTTCGGTTTGCCGTACAATACAGGGGTCGGTTTCTATATCTTTCTGGTTTTTGCCGTTCTTGCCTGGGGTATATGGGAAACCATGCGGGAAAAACACAATCCGGGGAGGGTAAAGATTGCTTTCTTGCTTTCAATCGCTTTGCTGGGAATTCCGTTTATCGGGAATCACTTGTTAATAGGAATTATAATTTTAGCTATTTTAGGTATTTACTTTTTCAGCAAGAAGAAACTGAATCCGGTTGCGCTCAACACTATTTTGATTAGTTTATTCGTTATAACCATCGGTTATTCGTCGTATGCGCTTATTATAATTCGTTCGTCGGCAAATACGCCCATGGATCAAAATTCGCCCGAAGATATTTTTACTTTGAGGGAATATTTATCGCGTGAACAATACGGACAGACGCCTTTGCTTCACGGGCAGACTTTCGTTGCCGATTCGAAGAAGAAAAGAGAAGGAAATCTGTTAGTCTCCGCAACAAAAGACAATGGTCCCGTTTGGACGCAAATCGCCAAAAGCAATCCTGAAGAGAAAGATCGTTATTTTATTTCCAGAAGAAGTGAATCCCTTTTGTATCCGGATGAATTGTGTACGATTTTCCCGCGCATGTACAGCAAAGACCATGCGGAAGCTTATAAAGAGTGGATTAATTTCAAAGGGAAACGCGTCAGATACAAAGAAATTGACGGAGGCCCTTCAAATGTAGCGATTGTGCCGACTTTTTTTGAGAACCTCAGGTTTTTCTTCACTTATCAAGTCAACTTCATGTATTGGCGGTACTTCATGTGGAATTTTGCGGGACGGCAAAATGAAATTCAAGGAAACGGCGAAGTTTCAAACGGAAACTGGATAAGCGGCATCAAATTTATCGACAGCCTGTTTGTGGGACCGCAGGATGATTTACCCGATTTCATTGCTAAAAACAAGGGTCATAACAAGTTTTATATGTTACCCCTCTTGTTGGGTCTTTTAGGTGTGTTTTTTCAGGTATTTTCAGGAAAAAAAGGAACGCAGGATTTCTGGGTAGTATTTCTCCTGTTTTTCATGACCGGTTTGGCGATTGTGCTTTATTTGAACCAACCGCCCAATCAGCCGCGTGAGCGGGATTATGCATACGCCGCTTCGTTCTATGCTTTCAGTATTTGGATTGGATTGGGTGTCGGCTTGATTGAAAAAGCATTACGTAAATACATAAAACTCCCCGCATTACCGGCTGCGATTGCTGCCGGCGTATTGTGCCTGTTGATTCCTGTTCAAATGGTTTCGCAGACCTGGGACGATCACGATCGCTCGAAAAGATCCCTCAGCCGGGATTTCGGGTTTAATTATCTTTCGACTTGCGAACCCAATGCCGTCATTTTTACCATGGGCGACAACGATACTTTCCCGCTCTGGTACGCCCAGGAAGTAGAAGGTTACCGTACAGACGTCAGGGTTTGTAACCTGAGCTATCTGCAAACCGATTGGTATATCGACCAAATGAAACGCCAGGCATACGAATCCGCACCGCTTCCTATTTCGTGGAAGAAAACCGAATACATACAAGGGAAACATGAAGCCGCCTATATTCTCGATCCGAGCGACAAACCTCAGGATGTATCTTATGCTTTGGCGAGAGTCAAATCTGATGATAATCGTGTAAAAAGAGTTGGGGAATATCCGCCTTTAGATAACATTCGCACTAATTTGCTCTATATTCCTGTCGATACGGCTGCCGTAATCGAATCGGGAGTCGTAAAACCGGAACAAGCCGGCTGGTTGACGGATAGAGTATATATTTATCTCGGTCCTAAATATAATGCCAATCAGGAAGTGGTTGTGCCGGGGAAATATGCCTTAGCTAAACAGGAAATGATGATTCTTGATATGTTGAGGAATAACGAAAACTGGTCTCGTCCGTTCTATTTTGCAAGCACCGTAGGCCCCGATCAATATCTACGTTTGGAAAATTATTTCCGTCAGGATGGAATTGCATACCGGATTATGCCATACGATGTAACTCAGGAAGGTAGAAATATTGATACGGATATTTTGTACGAAAACCTGATAAAAAAATATCGTTGGGGCAATATGGAAAAACCGGGATTGTTCATTGATTCCAATTCCATGCGTATGGCAAGAGTATTCCGGTCGATGTTCGGTACGTTAGGAACCCGTTTGGCTGCAGAAGGCAAAAAAGAACAGGCAATTGAAGCTATGGATTATGCGTTGAAATCGGTTCCCGATTACAATGTGCCTTACGATTTCTACTCGATGAACCAAATCGTTCAGACATACGTTATGGCAGGGGATACGGCCAAAGCCAAACAGATTAATGATATTGTGCTGGAATCTGTTTTAAAAGAGTTGAATTGGTATATGAGGCTCAGTGATGAAAAATATGCATCGGTATATATAGACATTAATAAGGATTTATATTACATGGGTCACCTTTTACAATTCTACGAAGAGGTTGATCCGGGAAAATATCAGTCGATTTTAGCGGATTATAATCGTTACGTTCAACGCTATGAGAGTATTTCAAGGAAGATGAATAATAGAGGCGGCGCAAACAGATAGACATGTTGATAGAAAGACCCCCCGCAATATACCGCGGTTTGTACCGCGGTTCTCATTGGAGATTCAACTCCGGCGAAAAAGTAGTGTATCTTACATTTGACGACGGACCTATTCCGGAGATGACTCCCTGGGTTTTGGATTTATTGGACAAATACGGCATTAAAGCTACTTTTTTCTGTGTCGGAGATAATGTCCGCAAATATCCCGAAATTTACCAAATGGTACAAGATCGCGGGCATATCGTAGGAAACCATACATTCCATCACATGCAAGGATGGAAAGTGGATAAAGAAACTTTTCTCAAAGACGTTGAAGACGCTGCGAAGTTGATAGATAGCAAATTGTTCCGTCCTCCGCACGGGCACATGCGTTTAACGCAATATTACGCCTTGAGAAAGAAATACAAAGTAATCATGTGGGACGTCGTAACCCGCGATTACAGCCGTCTGATGACAGCCGGCGAAGTATTCGAAGTCGTAAAAAAATATACCCGTAGCGGTTCGATTATTGTATTCCATGATTCTTTGAAATCGGGCGACCGCATGAAAGAATCTCTTCCCCGGTCGATTGACTGGTTAATTGAGCAGGGCTACAGTTTTCGATTGATTGAGGGATGAAAGAATGTTAACGAAATCTTAACCTAAAAATAACATAGATTTCACATTATTTCCGAAAAATTGTTTTTACTTTTGCAAGCGAAATGGCGTAAGGACATTTATGTTATACGCAGGATGATTTTGTACACAAATAGTCTTGGTATTAGCCAAAACAAAAAGTATTGTATGAAAAAGGTAAATCCAAAACAAAAAAACCGGAAATTGGGAACATTTATGAATTTCCAGACTGATTTCGCGTTCAAGAAGATTCTAGAAAACGAAAGATTGCTGATTGATTTTTTGAACGAGACTCTGGGATATGAATGTAAAGTCGCAAGTTTGGACTATTTGAAGTCAGAACAATTAGGAAAAACGGAGGAAGACCGCAAAGCGGTGTACGATATTTATTGTAAGAATGAACGGGGCGAATGTTTCATCATTGAGATGCAGGTTGCATATCAAAAACATTATTTCGACAGGATATTGTTTTATGCAACTTTCCCGATTCAAAAATATGCAGTAAAAGGAAAATGGGACTTCGAACTGAAGCCGCTTTATTGCATTTCGATTGTTGATTTCGAGATATTCGGCAAGAATAATTATTTAAATCATGTTGATTTTGTCCGAAGAGAAGCGATGGAAATAGCAACAAAAAAAGTGAATTTTATCATTATTGAATTGCCGAAGTTCCAGAAAACACTAAGGCAATCGGAAACAAGACTGGATTGGTGGATTTATTGCATCAAGCATTTGGGGCAATTAAAGAAACAACCGGCAAAGCTGCATAATGAAATATTTGATGAATTATTTGAAACGGCAAGAATAAACAAATTAAAAAAAGAAGATATGGGACAGTATAAAAAAAGCGTAACGGAGTATGCCGACGTAAAGGTATGTATGCGGGATTTCGGCGAATTGAATATGGAGAAAGGATTAAAAAAAGGCATGTTGGCAAAAACAAAAGAAATTGTAAAAAATAGCTTAAAAGAAGGATTATCTCCGGATATTTTGTCAAGAATAACCGGACTGACTCCCGAACAAATCAATGAGATGCGATAAGATATTTCAGAAAAGCAAATCACTTCCGATGCTGCAAATAATGCATTTCGTCTTTAGGAGCGTATACTTCTCCTTTCAAGAGAAAAAATAATTCCGGCCGCACGGTCGGAAGCCCCCGGTTTACCGAGCCTGGCAATGACTTCCTGATATTCGGATTGCAAATTGTTGATATACTGTTTGTTATTCAATAAATTGTTTAATTCCTCGCGAATGTTTTTCATGGAAAATTTCTCATTGAATAACTCTTTAACCACTGTTTTACCGGCAATCAGGTTCACCAAAGAAATATACCGGACTTTGAAAAAATGTCTCCAGATAAAACCGGCTAAATGTTTGAGCGGCGTTTTGTAGCAAACCGCTTGCGGAACACGGAAAAGCGCCGTTTCCAAAGTAGCCGTTCCCGATGTAACCAAAGCCGCTTTAGCTTGTTGCAACAAACGATAAGTAGAATCGAAAACAATTCCGGCAGGATATTGAGCCATAAAAGGACGGTAAAAATCGGGGTCGATTCCCGGCGCACCGGCAATTACGAGTTGATAATCCCTGAAAACGGAAGCAGCAGAAAGCATGAAAGGAAGATTGTCCTTAATTTCCTGCTTTCGGCTGCCCGCTAACAACGCAATTACAGGTTTATCAGCCAATTGGTTTCGGACCGTAAATTCGTTAAAAGATTCCGTGAAAAAAGCGTCCCCGACAATGGCATCGACCGTTGGATTTCCAACATATTCTACCTGATAATTGTGTTTCCGGTAATATTCCGGCTCAAAAGGAAAGATACACAACATTCGATCTACGTATTTTCGAATGTTGTGTATCCTGTTTTCTTTCCATGCCCAGATTTTCGGAGATATGTAATAACAGACCGGAATTTGTAATTTTTCTTTTACAAACTGCGCTATCTTGAGATTAAATCCCGGATAATCAACCAATATCACTCTATCAGGAGAATAAGCTTCAATCTCTCGCTTACATAAATCCAGATTACTGAAAATTGTCTGTAAATGGAGCAATACGGGAACAAATCCCATATATGCCATGTCTTTATAATGTTTGAGCATTTTGCCGCCGGCCGATAGCATTAAATCACCTCCGAAGAAGCGAAAATCAGCTTCCCTGTCAATTTCTTTCAGGGATTTCATCAAATTGGATGCATGTAAATCACCTGAAGCTTCGCCGGCAACTAAAAAATATTTCAAGCAAGGAATCCTAACAAAATGCCTGCGGCAACTGCCGAACCAATAACGCCTGCAACATTCGGACCCATAGCGTGCATCAACAGATAGTTGCCCGGATCGTATTCCAAACCGACTCTCTGAGAAATACGGGCAGACATCGGAACTGCCGAAACGCCTGCGCTACCGATCAAAGGATTGATTTTGTTTCCTTGTTTCAAGAACAAATTGAAGATTTTCACAAACATTACGCCTCCAAAAGTGGCAATCATGAAAGAAAGCGCTCCAATCAGGAAAATTTTAAAGGAATCCCATTTCAGGAAAACATCGGCTTGCGTAGACGCTCCAACCGTAAGACCCAAAATGATGGTAACAATATCAATCATCGGCCCGCGAGCGGTTTCAGCCAAACGGCGGGTAACGCCGGATTCTCTCAGCAAGTTTCCAAAAAACAACATTCCCAACAAAGGAAGGCCCGAAGGCACAAAAAAGCAAGTCAGCATCAAACCGATAATCGGGAACATGATTTTTTCCGTTTGCGAAACTACGCGGAGTGGTTTCATACGAATCAACCGTTCCTTTTTGGTCGTAAGCAAACGCATAATCGGCGGTTGAATTACCGGAACGAGCGCCATATAGGAATAAGCGGAAATGGCAATTACCCCTATCAAATGAGGCGCTAACTTGGAAGTAAGGAAGATAGCCGTCGGTCCGTCCGCACCTCCGATAATACCAATCGCACCTGCTTGAGCCGGATCAAATCCCAATGCCAAAGCAATCATATACGCCCCGAAAACGCCAAATTGAGCGGATGCTCCGACTAACATTAGTTTGGGATTGGAAATCAACGCCGAGAAATCGGTCATAGCACCGATTCCGAGAAAAATCAACGGCGGATACCAACCGGTCTTAACTCCCTGATACAAAATGTTTAATACCGAACCGTGCTCATAAATTCCCAATTCCAGGCCTGCGTCTTTGAAAGGAATATTTCCTATCAGAATCCCAAATCCGATAGGTACAAGTAACATAGGCTCAAAATCCTTGGCAACGGCTAAGTAAATGAACACCATTCCCACTATAAGCATCGCGATATGTCCAACAGTGAAATTGGCAAAACTGGTATAACTCCAGAAAATTTCCAGATTATCTCCGAGAAATGATAAAAAATCCATACGCTTATTCGATTATAATGAGATCTGCGCCTTCCAGCACGGAATCTCCTTTGTTTACCTTTATTTCCTTAATCACGCCATCACGGTCCGAATTGATAGCATTTTCCATTTTCATGGCTTCCAGAACCATCACTTTTTGTCCTTTTTTTACCGTATCTCCCGGTTTGCATATAATGTCGAGAATAACGCCGGGAAGCGGCGATTTCAGCGCACTTGTACCTGCACTTACCTGCGGACGAGCCACAGGAGGAGTCGTCGTCTGAGCCGGACGTTTGATTGTAACCACTTGTTTTTTAGTAGGTTTATTCATTTCTACCTTGTAAGGCGTACCATTTACCTCTACTTCGGCAATGGTATCTTCTATCGAGTTTATAACAACTTTATAAACACTTCCGTTAATTGTATATTTAAAACTTTTCATATTATTTACTTTTTCACAGGTACTTCTCTTAATGTATAAATTTTGGAACTCCATGGCGAATAAACGCTCGCTTTGTTCTTGATTGTCAAAATCGTGTGTTCTTCGTCATGCAATTCGGTCGCTTCGTAAATAGCCATTGCAATTGCAGCAAATAATTCACCCGACTGTTGCGTAATTTCTTTCGCTTCCTCATGACTTAATCCCGAAGAAACCATGGCTCGCCTATGACTTAGACGAACAGAAATCTTTCCAACCAATTTGAAAACGGTGTAAAGTATTACAAGGCAAAGAAACACAACACACATGGCGGTTATTGTCATTCCTATGCCAATACCATCGTGTATTCGAAAATTTTCAATTTTCTCGTTAGACAGCGCATTGGCGAATTGCGTCTGCACGCCGATTACGACGAACAGGAGCAAACGCAAACTGATATTTATTTTTTGTTTCATACGTTTATATTTTTGTTTGCCGCTAATTCACTAATTATTATTCGTGTTAATTCGTACATTAGCGGCATAAATAAAATTACAAAGGTAAATTATCATGTTTCTTCGGAGGATTGATTTGCTTCTTTGTCGAAATTTGCTGCAAAGCGCGAATAACGCGGAAGCGGGTATTTCTCGGCTCAATCACATCGTCGATATAACCGTATTTTGCCGCATTGTACGGATTGGCAAACGCTTTCGTATATTCGGTTTCTTTTTCGGCAAGGAATTTTGCCGGATCATCCGATGCTTTGGCCTCTTTGGCATAGAGAACTTCTACTGCGCCTGCGCCACCCATCACAGCGATTTCGGCGGTAGGCCAAGCATAATTGATGTCGCCGCGCAACTGCTTGCAACTCATTACAATATGAGCGCCTCCATAAGACTTGCGTAAAGTAACGGTTACTTTAGGAACAGTCGCTTCGCCGTAAGCGTAAAGCAATTTGGCTCCGTGAGTAATTACGCCGCCATATTCTTGTCCGGTTCCCGGAAGGAAACCCGGAACATCGACCAAAGTGACTAAAGGAATATTGAAAGCATCGCAAAAACGCACAAAACGAGCGGCTTTGCGGGAAGCGTTAATATCAAGAACACCGGCCAAAGTCTTGGGCTGATTCGCGACAATACCCACCGAACGTCCGTTCATACGAGCAAAACCGACAATAATATTCTTGGCGAAATCGGCATGAACTTCCAGAAATTCGCCTTTGTCAATAATCGCTCCGATAACTTCATACATATCGTAAGGCTTGTTTGGACTGTCGGGAACAATTTCGTTCAATGAATCTTCCAAACGGTCAATCGGGTCGTGATTTTCGCGAAGGGGCGGTTCTTCCAGGTTGTTTTGAGGTAGATAAGCCAACAGCTTGCGAATAAGAGAAATACCTTCTGTTTCCGTTTCGACTACAAAATGAGTTACACCCGAACGAGCGCCGTGAACTTCCGCTCCACCGAGTTGTTCCTGCGTAACATCTTCTCCGGTAACTGTTTTTACTACTTTCGGACCGGTCAGGAACATATAACTGATTCCTTTAGCCATAATGGTAAAGTCGGTCAAAGCCGGCGAATAAACCGCACCGCCCGCACAAGGCCCGAAAATTCCCGAAATCTGTGGAATTACTCCCGAAGCCAGAATATTGCGTTGAAAAATTTCGGCATAACCGGCCAATGCGTTGATACCTTCCTGAATACGCGCTCCTCCGGAGTCATTCAATCCGATGACGGGCGCACCTACCATCATTGCCAGGTCCATTACTTTGCAGATTTTTTGCGCCATGGTTTCGGACAACGAGCCGCCGACAACCGTAAAATCTTGCGCAAAAATGTACACCAAACGACCGTCTATCGTACCGCTACCGGTTACAACTCCATCGCCGAGAAATTTTTTCTTTTCCATTCCGAAGTTTGTGCAACGGTGTTCCACAAACATATCCAATTCTTCAAAACTGCCTTCATCCACCAGCATATTGATACGTTCGCGCGCCGTATGTTTGCCTTGGACATGTTGCTTTTCGATGGCTTTTTCGCCTCCTCCCAAACGAGCCTGCGCCCGTAAATCGATGAGTTCTTTTACTTTTTCTAATTGATTGCTCATATTAATAATAAATTATAAATTACAAATTACGTATTACGTATTACGAACAGAAAAACGGTCGTAATTCGTAATTCGTAATTCGCAATTGATTATTGGCATAATTCTGTTAATACGCTACAAGTGGATTTTGGGTGTAGAAAAGCGATATTCAAACCTTCCGCACCACTGCGGGGCGCTTTGTCTATCAGTTGGACGCCTTTCGATTCGGCTTCCGCCAAAGCGGCTGCAACATCAGGCACGGCAAATGCAATGTGATGTATTCCTTCCCCTTTCTTTTCAATAAATTTTGCAATAGTAGAATCTCCGGAAGTAGGTTCGAGAAGTTCGATTTTTGTTTGTCCTACTTTGAAAAAGGCTGTTTTTACTTTTTGGTCGGCTACTTCTTCGATATTGTAGCATTTAAGACTCAATACGTTTTCATAATAGGGAAGGCAGGCTTCTATGCTTTTCACCGCGATCCCTATGTGCTCTATATGTGAAATGTCCATAAATGAATAATTTAAAATTAAATTTTA
>JAISXN010000114.1 GCA_031270525.1 Candidatus Symbiothrix sp.
ATTAATATTCCGCCGGCAAAGAAATACGGAATTGACAAAAACAATCGGGAATCGGTCGAAAAAGCGTTGAAATTGGAACAACAATACAAGAAATAGCTATGTTTATTTTGATTTGTCGCTACGTCATTGCGAGGGCTTGCCCGAAGCAATTCAGGAATGAAACGGGATTGCAATTATACTTCTCACGGTATGGTTTTGTGCATAAGCGCACGGTTCACGGTACACGGTACACGGTTCACGATAATGGGACACAGCGACTGTTTTTTGTCGTGCACCGTGTACCGTGCACCGTGTACCCAATGCACAAAACCATGCCGCGCATAGTATAACTTAACAATAGTTTCCTTTTAATTTTAATTAATCATTTTTAACTCGCTATGTATTTCAATCCCGATTTAACATTTATATTTTTGTAGCGCTAAATTAAAAAGTGATTTTAAGAATAAAAATAAGTATTTTTTATGAGTCAAACAGTTGATATTAGAGAATTAAACGAAAGAATCGAAAGCAAAAGCGGCTTCGTCAACATGATTTCCATAGGCATGGATCAAACGATTGTGGGACAAAAACATTTGGTTGAATCTTTGCTTATCGGGCTTTTGTCGGACGGACATATCCTGCTGGAAGGAGTCCCCGGTCTAGCAAAAACATTGGCAATCAAAACATTAGCCTCATTGATTGACGCCAAGTACAGCCGTATCCAATTTACGCCCGACTTACTTCCGGCCGACGTAATCGGAACGATGATTTACAGTCAGAAAAAAGAAGAATTTTTAGTGAAACACGGCCCTGTTTTTGCCAATTTCGTTCTGGCCGACGAAATTAACCGCGCCCCGGCCAAAGTACAAAGCGCTTTGCTGGAAGCCATGCAGGAACGACAGGTCACCATCGGTGAAAGTACTTATAAACTTCCCGAACCGTTTTTGGTAATGGCTACGCAAAATCCTATCGAACAAGAAGGTACATATCCTTTACCGGAAGCGCAGGTAGACCGTTTCATGCTGAAAGTGGTCATCAACTATCCCAAAAAAGACGAAGAAAAATTGATTATCCGTCAAAACATCGGGGAAAAGAAAGCCGATATCAAACCGGTTTTGAAGAAACAGGAAATTTTGGATGCACGTAAAATTGTCGGCGAAGTCTATCTGGATGAAAAAATTGAGAAATACATCGTGGACATTGTGTTTGCCACTCGTTTTCCCCATGAACACGGACTTCCGACATTGAAAGACATGATTTCGTTCGGAGCGTCTCCGCGTGCTTCCATCAATCTGGCATTGGCTGCGCGCGCCTACGCTTTCATCAAACGGAGAGGTTACGTGATTCCCGAAGATATTCGCGCCGTCTGTTTCGACGTTTTGCGTCATCGCATCGGCTTGACCTACGAGGCAGAAGCCCGTAATTTAACAACCGAAGAAATTATTGCCGAAATATTAAACAAAGTCGAAGTACCCTAAAACAATTGAAAATTGAGTTATGAAAAAAGAGTTTGGTAAATGGCTAATGGATATTGCCAAGTATATTGTTACGGCAGTGGTATTGTCATCGTTTTTTGATGGTTTTTCGGACACAATAGTATTGTATGCAAGCGCTGTAGGTTTTGCTGTATTATTGTTGGTTGTGGGTGTAATATTTCAAAGAGAAGAAGTAAAAGTTAAAAGGAGGAAATAAAATGAACATAGTTGTTTTTAAATATGTACTGGTTTTGTGTGTAGTAATAATAGGGAGTATTTTGGTTGTTTGGTTTGATCGTAAGGATTCCGAGGAATTTGATGAGTTGAATCAGTGATTTACAACTGAAGAAATTACATGGAAACAAGTGAATTATTAAAAAAGGTAAGGCAAATCGAGATTAAAACAAGAGGATTGTCCAGCAATATTTTTGCCGGACAATATCACTCTGCGTTTAAAGGTCGAGGGATGGCTTTTTCGGAAGTCCGGGAATACGAATTCGGCGACGATATCCGCGACATCGACTGGAATGTAACAGCGAGATATTCAAAGCCTTATATAAAGATTTTCGAAGAAGAACGGGAATTGACCGTCATGTTGCTGATTGATGTTTCGGGAAGCCGTAATTTCGGCACTGTCGAAATACTGAAAAAAGACATGATAACCGAAATTGCGGCGACACTTGCTTTTTCAGCGCTTCAAAACAATGATAAAATCGGCGTTATCTTTTTTTCAGACCGGATAGAAAAATTTATTCCTCCCCAGAAAGGGCGGAAACATATCCTCTACATTATCCGTGAACTCATTGATTTTGAACCTCAAAATACAAATACCGACGTTGGGCAAGTATTAAAATACCTCACCAATGCCATCAAAAAACGTTGTACGGCATTCATTTTTTCCGATTATATAAACAAGGGAGATTATCAGGATGCACTCACGATTGCGAATAAAAAACACGATATTGTGGCAATTCAGGTTTACGACAACCACGAAACGGAAATGCCGAAAATCGGTATGGTAAAAGTAAAAGACGCTGAAAGCGGATTCGAAAAATATGTCGACACCACTTCTTTCAAAGTGAGGACAGCCTACAAACAATGGTGGGGAAAACGCCAGACGGAAATGAGCAACGCTTTCAAGCGAAGCCGCGTAGATTCTGTGTCGATCCGCACGGACGAAGACTATGTAAAAGCTTTGATAGGATTATTTAATATACGCAGTTGATTGAAAACAATGAAGAATAATAACAAGGCGCGACGAGTTGCTTGCATGATAGGGTTGTGGATATGCGTTTTTACCGCATCCGCCCAACCGCCTATTATCAAAGCGGTTATGGATTCCACACGTATCCTTATCGGACATCAGACGCAGATTCGCCTGGAAGTGGCAGCCAATAAAAATCAGCCTTTGCAGATACCTGTGATTACCGACACGTTGATGAATGGCGTGGAAGTGCTGGACATTTCGAAAATCGACACCACCGATTTGGGAAACGACAGAATCCAACTGAAATACCGTTATTTAATCACATCTTTCGATTCGGCCTTGTATTTATTGCCGCCTTTCAAAGTAATTGCGGGAGAGGATACGGCTTATTCCGAAGCGCTGGCGCTGAATGTTTCTACATATCAAGTAGATACGTCCAAACAATTCTATGATATCAAAGGTATTATCCAACCGGAATTTGTATGGGCGGATTATTTTTCGCTTATACTCGGAATTATTTTGGGATTGATACTCATTGCTGCGATTATTTTCGTTATTTATCGTTTGGCCAATAGTAAGCCGATTCTGTTTTTCAACAGGGAAGAACCCTATATTCCGCCGCACACACGCGCTATTCTAGGATTAGATGAGGTGAAAACCCAAAAGTTGTGGCAGACGGGAAAAGTGAAAGAATATCATTCCGACATCACGGATATTTTGCGAAAATATATCGACGAACGGTTCGAAATTCCGGCTTTGGAAATGACTTCCGGCGAAATACTGGATAAAATAAAGGGATACAGCGATGCGGATACCTCATACGATAATCTGAAACAAATTCTTATCCTGGCCGATTTCGTAAAATTTGCCAAATATAATCCGCTTTCCGACGAAAACGAATTAAGTTTGATGAATGCATATTTATTTGTCAATAATACAAAAAAAGAAGAAGTCCCAGAAGAAGAATTAAAAATTGAGAATTGAGAATTGAGAATTAAAAATTCATTATCCATTGCCGTCGGTTTCAACCGACGGCAAAAAAAAAATATAAAACATGGTTTTTGCAAATCCTACATATCTATGGCTCTTGCTTTTACTCATCCCGATGATTGGATGGCATTTCTGGAAATTGCGCAAATCGCAAGCCAGTATCCAATTATCATCGTTGGAAGGATTTGAAAAAGCGCCGAATACTTTCCGGATTTATCTGCGCCGTCTTCCGTTCGTCTTCCGGATACATGCGCTCGCCTTCCTGATTATTGCCATGGCGCGTCCACAGACGACCGACAAGTGGAACACGGAGACGACCGAAGGGATTGACATCATAATGAGTGTGGATATTTCGTCCTCCATGCTGGCGCAAGACTTGCGTCCCGACCGCCTGAAAGCCGCCAAAGACGTTGCCGCTTCCTTTATCAACGGTCGCCGGAACGACAATATCGGCTTAGTGGTTTTCGCAGCCGAAAGTTTCACCCAATGTCCGCTCACTACCGACCACGCGGTTCTGTTGAACCTGCTGAAAGACGTAGAGTGCGGAATGATCGAAGACGGAACAGCTATCGGACACGGTTTGGCAACCGCAGTCAGCCGGTTGAAAGACAGCAAAGCAAAATCGAAAGTGATTATCCTGCTGACCGACGGTACGAACAACCGCGGGGAAATCGCTCCGGTCACAGCCGCGCAGATCGCCCAAGCATACGGAATCAGGGTTTATACGATTGCCGTGGGAACGATCGGCGAAGCGCCCTATCCTGTTCGAACAGCGGTCGGCGTGCAAATACAAATGGTAAAGGTCGAAATCGATGAAAAAACGTTGACTCAAATTGCTCAAATCACCGGAGGCCGGTATTTCAGGGCAACGAACAACAAAGCCCTGGTAGAAATATACAAGGAAATCGACCAAATGGAAAAAACAAAAATGAGCGTGCAGGAATACAGTAAAAAACAGGAAGACTATGGGCGTTACGCGATGTTGGCGTTGATGTTCTTCTTGCTGGAAATCTTATTGAGGTATACGATATTGAAAAACATTCCGTAAATTCGGGCTTAATTCTTTTTTGCAATTTCGTATTTTTTGCCTAAATTCGCACATAAAATAAAAACAATAAAATGTTTCATTTACTATTTATAACATAAAACATAACATGGAAAAAATAAAACATCCGATTTTTGAAGCGGAACGTTACTTGCAAAATGCACATCAAATTCTTTCTGAAAAAGCAAAGAAAGAGGGAGATTATTATAATGATTCAAAATATGTTAAGTTAGCAGGACATGCGGCATGGAGCGGGGTGCTCATAGCTCTTGACGCAGTTTTAGGTATAAAAGATAAGTTAAAAAAGAATCAGAGACTTGAATTTAAAGATTACCTGGCAAGCACGGCTAAAAAAGATAATAAAATGATACGTCCGTTGTTAGGAGCTTATGATTCGTTGCATAAAGCTATGGGATATGACGGAAATCCAAATTATCGAGTAGTACAAGCAAGTTTGGATCAAGCAAAGTTTATTATTGATTGGGCGGCTCAGAATTATAGTTCGGATATTAAAGTAGAATCAAAGTCTAAAAATTCTTTTTTAAGGAGCATAAAATTTTGGTAATGTATATTATTCATCGTTCGTAATTCAAAAATGAGTATGTTTAGATTTGCACATCCCGAATATTTGTACTTGTTGGTATTATTGCCCGCTTTTTTGTTGCTCTTTCTGTACTCCATGTACATCAAAAAGAGAAACCTGAAAAGATTAGGCAATATGAAAATCCTCCGCGGATTGATGCCCGATGTGGCATTGAAAAAGCAGCACCTGAAATTCTGGCTGCAATTTATCTGTTTGGGCTTATTCATATTGGTTATTGCCGGACCGCAATTCGGTTCGAAACTGGAAACCGTCAAACGGCAAGGCATTGAAGTAATGATTTGTTTGGACGTATCCAATTCAATGTTGTCTAACGATATAAATCCCACTCGTTTAGAGAAATCCAAACTGATTTTATCCAAATTGATCGATGATTTGCGCAACGATAAAATCGGTTTGATTGTCTTTGCCGGCGACGCATTTATCCAGTTGCCCATTACTTCGGATTATGTTTCGGCAAAAATGTTTTTATCTTCGATAAATCCCTCAATGGTACCGACGCAAGGAACAGCTATCGGAGCGGCTATCAATCTGGCAACCAGCTCTTTTTCTCCTTCGCAAAATTCGGAAAAAACCATTGTCCTGATTACCGACGGGGAAAATCATGAAGACGATGCAGCAGGCGCAACCAAAGCAGCTGCCGAAAAAGGAATTAAAGTGAACGTTTTGGGCGTAGGGTCCATCCAGGGCGGCCCGATTCCTGCGTCCGGAAACAGTTATCAAAAAGATAGAGAAGGTAATATGATTATTACCAAACTGAATGAACAAATGTGTCAGGAAATTGCCGCCGCCGGCAATGGCATGTACGCAAGAACCGATAACACAAACAGCGCTTTAAAAGCTTTGCAAAAGGAATTAAGTAAAATGACAAAATCGGAAGTGGAAAGCAAAGTCTATTCTTCTTACGACGAAAAATACCAGATTCCCGCATGGCTCTTGCTGTTCCTCTTA
>JAISXN010000158.1 GCA_031270525.1 Candidatus Symbiothrix sp.
TGGATTTCCTCTTGAATCCAAAATTTCTCTGCCTACAATTTTTACAATTTCCATAATATTTCTTTAAATTAATTTGAAAACTATTTTTTCGAGGTGCAAAGTTAAGAAAAAAACCTAAATTTACACAGCAAGGCGAAATATTATTTTGAAACGTTCTCCCCAAAAAACGCATTTAAAGTTTTTAACAAACCTGTCTGTCACTGTATAGGTGACGGACATTTCGGCTATCATTATCAATCCTCAACAAAGGTAAAAATACTTAATCGGTTGATTATTATCTAATTGAATGAATTTTTACCTGTCCGGTGAGCTTGTCGAACCGTCAATTTGCAAGACTGATTTTTCTCGTTTTTTCACTATTAAAGCATTGATTATAAGCTTGTTTAATAAATGTTTAGCAAACAAGTCCGTTTCTTAAGCCCCTTAAGTATCTTAAATTCAATTTCTTAAGCCACTTTTTCTCAAAACCCCTCTGCAAATTTTAACAATTAGTAAAACATTTTGTAAACATTTGCCTCCTTAACCATTTGAAAAACAGCATGTTACAACTAGTGTCCGTCACCTATACAGTGACAGACACTTGAAAAACAAAAATTGATTGAATAAGTATCTGTAATTGAAATAGTTACAAATACTCTGACTAAATGTGAACAAATGTTAAAGAAAATTTTGAAAAAAGATGAAAAAAGTATTTTTTTTGATGATTTTACCGTTTCTGATGTTTTCCGTACCGGCAAATCTACACTGCCAGGTAACCATCGGGAGCGATGAGTCCCCTCACCCCGGCGCCGTACTGGAGCTAAAATCGGACTCCCGCGGATTGCTCTTGCCCCGTGTAGCTCTTAAAGGGGCTACCGATTTCTTAGGCAACGGTGGTGACAAAGCCGCCGCCGCAGGAATGTTGGTTTTTAATACCGGCTACAAATTGGATGGTCCCGGTTTATATGTATGGACAGGAACAGGTTGGCAAGCCGTTGATCCAATCAACTATGAAGAGTGTGATGTTCCTACCAAACCGGCAAAGATCACTTTTTCGCCGGCGAACATTACAGTGAATGTAAATACACTCCTTACCGTAACTGCGGACATGACAACCTCCAGCTCTTACGAATGGACATTTCCCGACGGATTTGAAATCTCCGGTGACGCCAATACACGCAGTATCAAATTGAAGGCAAACCGGCAAGGCGAATTCTCTGCTTCGGAGATTACCGTGAAAGCGGTTAATGCTTGCGGTGCAAGTGAAGCTACCACAGGTAACGGCACAATCACGGTTACGGAACCGGCGGAAACACCGGCTATACCAACTCTAACCTTTCCTACGACCGGAACGAATCTGGAACCCGGCGATGAGTTTACGATTACTTGCGGTGATGTTGGTGCAAGCGCATACATTTGGATATTGCCTGCCGGCATAGCTCCCGTTGACGAAAACATAACTTTCGATGAAGGTGACGGTACTTATACAACAACTACGAATTCAATTACAGTTACCGTTCCGGAAGGTATTTACTATGCGAATACGTTCAAAGTAAAAGCTAAGAATACCGGGACAAGTCCGGAAAGGATAGGGTCCGGCGGAATTATTGTTGCAAGAAAGTGTTCGGGTCCGCCGAAGGATGGTTATATAGGACCTTTCAGCGGGAGAACCTATTTAGTGGGTGAAACGTTCGACATTTACCTCGCGATTGTTACTGCAGGTCCTGTTGACTATCAATGGACGCTGCCGAAAGGTTTATCTATTGTGTCGGGTAATGGAACGCTACGGATTACCGTTAGTTGTGACAAAACCGGAACCTACAATGGAAGCGATATTAAAGTAAGAGTAGCGAACAGATGCGAGCCTGCAGTCGAGGTTAGCGGTTCGGGACCATTTACTGTTGTCAGCAACAAGGGCGTTGAAGGAACAACCGATTCCGGCGCGAATACTTACACAACTTACAAGTATCCCAACGGACTGGGTACATGGATGACTCAAAACAGTAAGGAAGAGGTACCGACCTGGTACAACTATCCCGACAAACCAATAGGTGAACGCGGCTACTATTACTCTTATGAGGATGCCTTATCAAACGGCTGTCCGGAAGGATGGGAAGTACCAACTACTGCGCAGTTCGATGCTTTATTTTCTTATCTTGGCTCAAAGACTGCTATTGATGAACAAAATGAACCCTGGTTGACATTAGATGCAAAAGCCGGATACCGCCGAAAGAACGATACTTATGGCGAGTGGGACACTCATCTGGTCATGAAAATGGACGACGTTACTATGGTAGCAAAGGTCTCGCTCAGCAACTACACCATGCCTTCGGGTGCTACTGCGTCTACCGGATGTAGCGTCCGCTGCATCAAAAATTCCTGCGATGAAGCGCCGAAAAACGCCACATTTACGAAAGCTTTGTCCGTTGTAGCTGCGGTCGGTGGGATAGATACCATTTATATATCCTATCGAACATTTGGGCCGGACACTATTGTTACCTGGAATATGGCGGGCGATGCAGCGGAGATAGTCGATTCAACGAAGACATACGCTGTCTTAAAATATAATAAGGCCGGAACATTCGATTGGAGTAATCTGACGTGTTCCGTAGATAATGTTGTATGTGGAGAAACCCCAATTGTGGGTTTCGGTGAATGTAAGGTCTTGGATTCGTTCGGCTCGGCAGATGAAGACCTTATAGTGGAGACTAACACTTACAAAACATGGAGGTTTCCGGATGGCTTGGGTCGATGGATGGTTGAGCCTTTGCGGGAACAGCCGGCCCGATTCACTTCGCACCCGGATGACGGAGGAACCTCCAATGCTTTTTACTATGATCTGGAATGTGCACAACAAGCTTGTGCAAGTCTCGGTTGGAAACTTCCGACTACGGATCAGGCGATGCAAGCTTTGACCTTATGGCGTCTGGGATACTTGGGCGGTGACATTCCGCACCGGCCGCAGGGCTGCTACCGTTATAACCATAGCGGTTCCGTTTCTCATATACCCGAACCCCTGCCACTATACGGCTGGTCACAGACCCAAACCTACGGCATGAGGTTGGAAGGCACTTATAATGTTTACATAAGTTCGTTATCTCCGACGAATGACCTGATTACGCCTACGCTTTGTGTAAAGGATTAAATAGATTTACCGAGTTGCGATCGTTACCCCTTACATGATACTTGTAGGGGGTATTGTATTTACCGCTCTTGGAAATCCCAAGATTTTCATGTAATTTTGTTGTCGGTTTTTGTAACATTGTCCCAATATACAAATTCGTTGTTTCCCGTTTTATTAAGAAATGTTTCAACCCTAATATAATGTTTTTATTACTCATGAGAAATTTATTTTTTATTTTGATGTTGTTATTGTCTGTTCCGGGAATAGCAGATGATACATATACGAATCCTGTATTGGCGTCTAAAGCGCCTGATCCGACCATTATCCGTGCTGCCGACGGCTATTTCTATCTGATAGCTACCGACAATCTTCCCCCTGTTTATAAATCGAGTGATTTGGTCAATTGGAGCTTTGTCCGGAGGACATTTTCTCAGGACGGTCGTCCCTCGTGGGAACCCAATGCCGGAATTTGGGCGCCGGATATCAATTATATCAACGGAAAATATGTCTTATACTATTCCATGTCGGTTTGGGGTGGCGTGGAAACTTGTGGTATCGGCATAGCGGTTTCCGACAAACCGGAAGGTCCCTATACCGATTTGGGTAAATTGTTCCGAAGCAATGAAATTGGGGTAACCAATTCCATTGATCCCAATTATTACGAAGAAAACGGGAAAAAGTATCTGATCTGGGGCAGCCTGGGAGGCGGCATTTGGGTAATCGAACTGAACGATGATGGATTATCGCTCAAAGAAGGCAGTGAGAAAGTGCAAATAGCAGGCACCTCCTTTGAAGGAGCATACATTCATAAAAGAGGCGGATATTATTACCTGTTTGCTTCTGCCGGCTCGTGCTGCAATGGCGTTAACAGTACTTACCGTTTGGTGGTCGGTCGTTCCACTTCCCTGAAGGGAACTTACTTGAATAAAGACGGACAAAGAATGTTGGACAATAAATATGCGTTAGTAATTACTTCCAACACACAGTTTAAAGGTACCGGACACTGTTCGGAAATAGTTACCGATGACGCCGGCAGCAATTGGATTTTTTACCATGCCTATCAGGCAAGCAATCCCGAAACCGGCAGAGTATTGTTGCTCAGCCGGATCAAATGGGACGAAGCAGGTTGGCCGTACGTGGATAACAATACGCCGGCGCTTTCTGCTCCCAAACCTGTATTCCGGTATACTTGTTTCTCTAAATGAAATTCGGTTGTTGATAAACAGAAGTAAAGCCAGTGAAAAAACTTACTCCTTTTCAACCTGTATCAACAACTTAAACTCATCCATATCCAATTCAGTTCCTTCACGAATACCGGATAAAGTAACGCTATTTGCAAGTACTTGATTGGCAATGTATTGCTTAAATTCTTCAACTACTTCATTCACATGCGGATCGGACTGAATCGTCACACGGATTTTGTCGGTAATTTCGTAACCGTTGGATTTACGGATATTTTGTATCCGGTTAACCAATTCGCGGGCAATTCCTTCTTTCTTCAATTTTTCTGTGACGGTAATATCCAATGCGACAGTTAATTTGTCTTCATTGGCAACTAACCAACCCGGAATGTCTTCCGAAAAGATTTCCACATCGTCAGTGGTAATTTCAGCCGTTTGTCCGGCCACCGGAATACTTAAGTTACCCGATTTTTCCAAAGCGATAATATCTTGTTGCGGTAAAGCGGCAATCGCAGCCGCCAAATCTTTCATAATCTTACCGTAACGCGGACCTAATTTCTTAAAATCCGGCTTAATCCGTTTTACCAGAATATCCGCCGCATTATCCACATACTTGATGGTTTTTACGTTTACTTCATTCAGTATCAAGGTCTGTATCGCTTCAATCGCTTCTTTCTGGCGTTCGTCCAAAACAGGAATCATCAGCATAGATAGCGGTTGGCGAACTTTAATGTTTACTTTTCGCCGCAAAGCCAAAACCATAGACGAAATTTGCTGTGCAATTTGCATTTTTTCTTCCAACGTTTTGTCTATCAATGCTTCATTGGCGACAGGGAAATCCGACAGATGCACCGATCCCCTCCCCTTCGGGGCCAAATCCAAATACAATTTATCCGCATAAAACGGTGCAATCGGCGCCATCAACTGAGCAACCGTTTTCAAACAAGCATATAATGTTTGATAAGCCGAAAGTTTATCCGCATCCATTTTCCCACCCCAGAAACGTTTACGGTTCAGGCGAACATACCAGTTACTTAAGTTATCGTTGACGAAATCGTTGATTGCCCGGCCGGCCTTTGTCGGCTCGTAAGCGGCATAATATTCATCGACTTCCTTAATCAATGAATTTAAAAGCGAAAGAATCCACCGGTCGATTTCAGTCCTTTTTTCCAGAGGAACATTTGCTTCGTTACCGTCAAAGCCATCTACATTGGCATACAGCGCGAAAAAAGAATACGTATTGTAAAGCGTTCCGAAAAATTTCCGGCGTACTTCTTCGATTCCATCGGAGTCAAATTTCAAATTGTCCCAGGGACTGGCATTCGTAATCATATACCAACGCAAAGGGTCGGAACCGTAATTGGCAATCGTTGTAAAAGGGTCAACCGCATTGCCCAACCGTTTGGACATCTTATTCCCATTTTTATCCAAAACTAAACCATTGGAAACTACGGCCTTAAATGAAACGTTGTCAAATACCATCGCAGCGATTGCGTGTAAGGTAAAGAACCAGCCGCGTGTCTGGTCAACACCTTCGGCAATAAAATCGGCAGGGAAAACTTTTCCCGAATCGAAAGCTTCTTTATTTTCGAACGGATAATGAATCTGGGCATAAGGCATCGCACCCGAATCAAACCAGACGTCGATCAAATCCGTTTCACGTTTCATCGGTTTGCCGGAAGGCGAAACCAAAATAATCCTGTCCACAAAAGGCCGGTGCAAATCTATTTTATCCGTCGCATAATTTTCGTCCGAATAATCGCCCGGAACCACTTCTTTGAAAGGATTTTCCTCCATGAATCCTGCCGCGACCGATTTCTCTATTTCTTCCGATAATTCCCGGACGGAGCCGATACAAATTTCTTCCATGCCGTCTTCGGTACGCCAAATCGGCAGGGGCGTTCCCCAATATCTCGAACGGGACAGATTCCAATCCTGAAGATTTTCCAACCATTTTCCGAACCGGCCTGTACCGGTGGACTGCGGTTTCCAATTGATGGTTTCGTTCAACGCAATCATTTTATTCCGGCGTGCAGTAGTGCGGATAAACCAGCTATCCATCGGATAATACAGCACCGGTTTGTCGGTACGCCAACAATTCGGATAAATGTGAATATATTTTTCAATTTTGAATACCCTGTTCTGCTGTTTCAGCATGACGCACAAATCAATATCCAAAGTCGATTCTCCCATTAAAATATCAAGGTATTCGTTTTTCACATACCTTCCGGCATATTCGGAATACAGCGGTACATTGACGGATTTATTCAAAAAATCGGCATCCAAATCGGCAATATTGAAATATTTTCCGGTCAAATCAACCATCGGCCGGCGGCTTCCGTCTTTGTCAATCATCATCAGAGGCGGAACTCCATGTTGTTTGGCGACGCGGTCGTCATCCGCACCGAAAGTCGGGGCAATATGAACGATACCCGTACCGTCATCGGTCGTAACAAAATCGCCGGTGATGACGCGAAATGCGCCCGGCCCCGGATTTACCCAGGGAATCAGTTGTTCGTATTCCATACCGGCTAATTCCATACCTTTCCAGGAACCTGCTATTTGATAGGGTATCTCTTTATCGCCCGGCTGATAGGAAGACAATTCCAAATCTTTCGATTTCGGATTGAAATAAGCGCCTACCAAATCTTCCGCCAGAATGGCAGTCATCGGTTTGCCGGAATACGGATTAAATGTTTTGACAGCCACATAATTAATATTCGGGCCTACGCAAAGCGCCGTATTCGAAGGCAAAGTCCAGGGCGTAGTCGTCCAGGCCAGGAAAAAAGCTTCCCCGAAATCCGGCAGATGAGGTAGAGGCGTTCGTATTTTGAACTGAGCGGTACAGGTTGTATCTTTTACGTCGCGATAGCAGCCCGGTTGATTTAACTCGTGCGTGCTCAAAGCCGTACCGGCAGCGGGAGAATACGGTTGAATTGTGTATCCTTTGTATAATAATCCTTTGTTGTACAATTGTTTAAGCAACCACCAAAGAGTTTCAATATACCGGTTGTCACAGGTAATATATGGGTGACTCATATCGACCCAATAACCCATTTGACGGGTTAAATCTTCCCATTCTTTGGTGTATTTCATCACCGCTTTGCGGCAAGCGGCATTGTATTCTTCGACGGAAATTTTCTTGCCGATATCAATCTTGGTGATACCTAACTCTTTTTCGACGCCCAGTTCAACCGGAAGTCCGTGCGTATCCCATCCTGCTTTCCGGTTGACCAGAAAGCCTTTCATCGTTTTATATCGGCAAAATATATCCTTGATACTGCGGGCAATTACGTGATGAATACCAGGCATTCCATTAGCAGAAGGAGGACCTTCGTAAAAAACAAAAGAAGGAGCGCCTTCGCGGATGTCCAAACTTTTCCGGAATATATTTTCTTGTTCCCAAAACGCTAATATTTCCCTGTTTACCTCTGCCAGGTCTAATTTGTTGTATTCGGCAAATTTCTTACTCATAACCTAAATTTTTTTTAAAACAGGTGCAAAGGTAACGATTATTTATCACATAA
>JAISXN010000178.1 GCA_031270525.1 Candidatus Symbiothrix sp.
ATTAATTGGGAAGAAATGAAAGATTTTCAGTTGGCATTTTTCAAATCAGGAGTCCCGCATATTGATATTCCTCAAGACCATGCTTTTATTGCAACGCTTTATAATTTCGCAGAAAAATACAAGATAAAGTACATTTTGAATGGAGGTAATGTTTCTACCGAATGTGTGCGTAATCCGATGGAATGGTTGTATTATGGTACGGATATGCGACAAATTCACGACATAATGAAACGTTATTCTACCATTGAGATGAAAACTTATCCTTTCAGTTCCATATTCAAACACAAAATTTATTTGCGATATATCAAAAAAGTGCAAGTTATCCGGATGTTGAATTATCGTCCTTATATAAAAGAAGATGCCTTGAAATTACTGGAAAAAGAATATGGATGGACGCCTTATCCGCAAAAACATTTTGAATCACGATTTACCAAATTTTATGAAGGTTATTGGTTACCCGAACGGTTTGGTTTTGATACCCGTCGAGTGCAATATTCCAGTCTGATATTAACAGGACAAATGGCACGGGAAACTGCTCTTGAAAAACTGAAAAAGCCCGCGTATGATCCGGAAAAAATTGATGATGAGTTTAAATACATAGCTACAAAATTGAATATAACTTCCGACGAATTAAAGGTTTATTTCGATATGCCTAAAAAATTTTATTGGGATTACAATAACATGGAAAGTGTATTTAACTTTGGAGCTAAAATATTAAAATCATTAGGAATAGAAAGGTCGATTAAACGATGATTACAATAATCAATTACGGTTCAGGCAATATAAAAGCTATAGGTAATATTTACGAACGTCTGAATATTCCTTTTAAAATAGCAAATATACCGGAAGAGATAAAAAATTCCGAAAAATTATTACTTCCCGGAGTGGGCGCTTTCGATGAAACGATTTCCATGCTTGACGAATCGGGCTTTCGCAAGGCCTTGGATCACGAAGTTTTAGTTAATAAAATTCCCGTATTGGGTATTTGTGTCGGTATGCAGATATTGGCACAGAAGAGCGAAGAAGGTAATCTTCCCGGTTTGGGTTGGATAGAAGGAGAGGTTAAAAAAATAGACAAATCAACACTCCTTCACAAGCCCAAGCTTCCGCATTTGGGCTGGAATTCCATTGAAATAAAACGGGAATCGGATTTATTTACCGGTATAAATGAAGAAGATGGATTTTATTTTCTTCACAGTTA
Organism: Candidatus Symbiothrix sp.; assembly: GCA_031270525.1. Lineage (GTDB taxonomy): Bacteria > Bacteroidota > Bacteroidia > Bacteroidales > Azobacteroidaceae > Azobacteroides. Next base: position 1,202 of record JAISXN010000178.1, read on the forward strand.
TCATTTTGTTACCGATCATAAAGAGAACGTATTGGCCACTACATTTTACGGTAGCGAACTTGCTTCGGCTGTAAACAGAGATAATGTTTTTGGCGTTCAGTTTCACCCTGAAAAAAGCCATCAAAATGGTATTCAACTATTAAAAAACTTTGCAGAATTATAATGATACGTTCCAGAATCATTCCTTGTTTATTGGTTCACAATAAAGGTCTAATAAAAACCGTCGAATTTAAAGAATCTAAATATGTCGGAGATCCGATAAATGCCGTAAAAATTTTTAATGAAAAGGAAGTTGATGAATTGATCGTCCTTGATATTGATGCAACCAAAGAAAAACGCAGTCCTGATTTCGACATGATAAGGAATCTTGCTGTTGAATGTCGGATGCCTTTTTGTTATGGCGGTGGAGTAAAGACTGTTGAAGAAGTCAAAAAAATTATCGGTCTTGGTGCGGAAAAAGTGGCTATTAGTTCATCTGCCATCTATAATTTTGATATTATAGAGAAAATGTCTAATGCTGTTGGAGCGCAAAGTATCGTTGTGGTGCTTGATGTGATGAAAAAAGGTTTGTTTGGAAATTATGAACTATACGTTGAAAATGGCATAGTCAAGACGGGTATAAAAGTAAAAGATTTTGTTTCTAAACTCAATAAGATAACCATTGGCGAGATAGTTATCAATTCCATTGAACGTGACGGTACAATGCAGGGTTATGATTTTAACCTTATTGATATGGTAAGAGAATTAACAGACTTTCCGATTACGGTTTTAGGTGGCGCCGGTAGTTTGGAGGATATTGAACAGTTGATAGATAGATACAAAATTATTGGCGCTGCAGCCGGTAGTTTATTTGTATTCAAAGGGAAATATAGAGCTGTTTTGATTAATTATCCGACGAAAGAAGAAAAAAAGATACTATTACATACGAATTAGAAGCAACTCATTCAAGACCTGCAATCAGGTCAACCCCTCTTAGAAGACGTATGCAAAATTTTTTAATCAGACAGCTATTATTGTTTTATCCAATAATAATTTATAACTTGCGCCCTGAAACAAAATGAAAAGAATAATGGATAAACGGCTAAAAAAACTGCCCACCGGCATACAAACCTTCGAGAAAATAATCAAAGAAGGTTATATCTATGTAGATAAAACCCCAATGCTGGTTAATTTAATTGAGAACGGGAGTATGTACTTCCTGGCTCGTCCGCGCCGTTTCGGAAAATCGTTGACACTCACAACGTTAGAAGCAATGTTTCAAGGCAAAAAAGAGCTGTTCAAAGGTTTGTATGCCGAACAGTGGCTCAATCGACCGGAATTCAAACCAAGTCCGGTTATCAGGTTGAGTATGAATAAAGTGGCAACTAAACTCGGGCTTCATAATATGATTGATTCTATCAATAAACATTTATGCGATGTAGCAAACCTGTTAGAGATAGAACTTTCCAATGCAAACAATCCGGGAGATTTGTTTAGCGATTTGATTTTCAGGATGTATCGAAAACATAACGAAAAAGTTGTCATTCTGATTGACGAATACGACAAACCATATATTGATTATATTGATGACCCGGCTGAGGCGGAAAAAATTCGCGATATATTGGCAAATCTCTATGTTCAGGTCAAAGCCAACGACGAATATACCCGATTTGTGTTGCTGACAGGCATTTCCAAATTTGCCAGAATGAGTGTTTTCTCCAAACTCAACAATTTGACCGATATTTCGATGCGCGAGGATTATGCCGCCATGTGTGGTATCACGCACGAAGAGTTGCTGGCCAATTTTCCGGACCACATAGCTGACACCGCCGAATCTATGCAAATCACGGAAGAAGAATTGGTTGCCCGAATGGAAGATTTTTACGACGGTTTTTCGTTTACCGGTATGGTGCGGCTCTACAATCCTTATTCAACCTTGCGTTTCTTTGAAGACAAATGTTTTGACAACTATTGGTTCGACAGCGGCACTTCCACGATGGTTGCCAAATATCTGAAAAATAAAAATTTGACAGTCGAACAGTTCCGTAACCTGCCTGTATCTCGCGATTTCGTGCGCAATCCCGGCGAGATGGACTCCACCCCTCCCGAAGGTTTTCTGTATCAAAACGGCTTTCTTACTTTGCGCGAAGGTACCACCAACGATTATAATTTCGACTATCCGAACAAAGAAGTGTTGAACGCCATGTCACGTTTGCTTTCCCGAAAATTCCTGCAAACACATTACGAAGACCTGTCCAATTTGGTTAACATACACTTGAGTAACCGGAATATTCAGGGGCTTGTAGGGGATTTGAACGCCCTGCTGTCGAGTATTCCGTATGATGATTACGCCAAAGCATTAGAGCAAAAAATTGAAATACAGGGTTTTAGTTTCCCCGCACAGGAATGGCTCTACCGTTCCTCCATATTTACATTTATGCGCGGATGCGGTCTAGTGGTTCAAGCCGAAATGCACACCAATCGCGGCCGTGCCGACTTGGTTTTGAACTACAAGGGAAACATATTTATTCTCGAACTGAAGGTAGCGTACAAGGGCGAAAGTCCCCAAGCAAAAGCCGCCGAAGCATACGCTCAGATTTTTGAGAAAAACTATGATAAACCCTTTCAAAATCCGGTTTGTATAGGATTAGCCATTGATGACGAAAAACGACAGATAACAGAATATAAATATTAACAAATCTTGTGCTACAAATCATTCAAGACCTGAAATCAGGTCAAACCCTTTTGGAAGAAATCCCTGCCCCACAAGTCCGCGAAGGCTGCATACTCATCCAAACCACCCATTCTTTGGTTTCCCTGGGAACCGAACGGATGCTGGTCGAATTTGGGAAAGCAAATTTAATCGACAAAGCCCGCCAACAGCCGGACAAGGTTAAACAGGTATTGGACAAAATCAAAGCCGACGGATTGACGCCGACTTTGGAAGCCGTTTTCAATAAACTGGGATTACCCTTGCCTTTGGGCTATTGCAATACAGGAAAAGTGATTGCCGTCGGCAAAGGCGTTACTTCTTTTCAGATTGGCGACCGCGTAGCGTCCAACGGCAATCATGCGGAAGTGGTGTGCGTACCGCAAAATCTGACGGTTAAAATTCCCGATAATGTTTCGGACGAAGAAGCAACATTTACCGTTATCGGCTCTATCGGCTTACAAGGAATACGCCTGTTGCAACCCACTTTGGGAGAAACCGTTGTGGTTATCGGTTTAGGATTAATCGGTTTGGTTACGTCCGAATTGTTAAAAGCCAACGGTTGCCACGTAATTGGAACCGACTTCGACCAACAGAAAATAGAGATAGCCCGGCAGAAAGGGATACTTGCTTTTAATCCCGCTACCGATGGGGATGTTGTAAAATTTGTGCTGGAACAAACCAATCAAACCGGTTGCGATGGCGTGATTATTACCGCTTCTGCCAAAAGCAATGAAATCATTCATCAGGCAGCGGAAATGTTACGCAAGAGAGGACGAATTGTTTTAGTCGGCGTTGTCGGTTTGGATATTCGCAGAGATGATTTTTATAAAAAAGAACTTTCGTTCCAAGTGTCATGTTCGTATGGTCCGGGACGCTACGACGAAAATTACGAAAACCGTGGACAGGACTATCCGTCCGGATTTGTCCGCTGGACGGAAAAACGGAATTTCGAAGCAGTCTTGTACGCCATTTCATCCGGCGCTTTGGACGTCAAACCCTTGATTTCGGAAATTGTTCCGTTAAACGAATACGAAAAAATTTACGGTGATATGAAAAAGAAAGGCGTCATTGCCTCTATTTTGAAATATCCCGAACAAATTGAAACCGGCACAAAAGTCAGGATAGAAACGGCTAATTTTGTTGCTTCTACAGGAAAAATGGGCATTATCGGCGCCGGTAATTTCACTTCGGCTACGATGTTACCCGCTTTGCAAAAAGCCGGAGCAAGCATCAAATACATCGCCAGCGCGCAAGGTTTGTCGGCTAAAATATTGGCTAAGAAAGCAAATGCGGAATATGCGACTTCCGACTATAAAGAAATTTTAAACGATAAAGAAGTCAATCTGGCGCTCATCACGACCAGGCATAATGCTCATACCCGCATGGTAATAGATTGCCTGAATGCGGATAAAAATGTATTTGTAGAAAAACCTTTATGCCTGAATGAAAAGGAATTGAATGAAATCGTTGAAACATACAAACAGAAAGAAAACCTGACTTTGACTGTCGGTTTTAATCGCCGGTTTTCACCTTTTGCCGTGAAAATGAAGCAATTGTTAGGCTCTTCTCCAATGAATATTATTGCGACAATGAACGCCGGATTTATTCCGCCCGAAGTTTGGGTGCACGATTTGCAAGTGGGCGGCGGACGCATTATAGGCGAGGCTTGTCATTTCATTGATTTATGTTCTTATCTATCAGGAAGTAAAGTAATTTCGGTTTGTATGAATTCGTTAGGCGCTAATCCGGCTGAAAATACCGATAATGTTTCAATTTTGCTCAAATATGAAAACGGCGCGAATGCCGTAATCAATTATTTTGCCAATGGCAGCAAAGCCTATTCCAAAGAGCGGATTGAAGCGTATTCTCAGGAAAGAACCTTGATTCTGGATAACTGGATGAC
>JAISXN010000200.1 GCA_031270525.1 Candidatus Symbiothrix sp.
ATAAAATTTATATTTTCAGCAAAAAACAAAGTTTTTAATTTTGCGGAATCAGTTGTTTTTAATAACTTTACCGCAAAATTAAAACACTTCAAATCATGAACGAAATAGTCGGCAGAAAAAAAGAAATAGAACTTTTAAAACGAATTGTAGAATCGGAAGAACCTGAATTTGTTGCTGTTTATGGACGGCGCAGAGTTGGCAAAACGTTCTTAATCAAACAGTTTTTCAAAAATAAATTTACCTTCTATTTTTCAGGCAGCGAAAATTCAACAATGAAAACGCAACTTGAAAATTTCAAAATGGCGTTTCAAAACCACTTCAATATGATAACTCCAAGACCTGAAAGTTGGACTATTGCATTTGAAATGTTGCGAAAAGAACTTACTCGCACTCGAAAAAAAGGACGGAAAGTAATTTTTATTGACGAAATGCCTTGGCTCGCCACTATGGGTTCAAATTTCATTCAGGCATTTGAGTATTGGTGGAATACTTACGCCTCGTCAAATCCTGATATTTTGCTGATTGTATGCGGTTCTTCCACCTCGTGGATGCTTAACAAAATTATTAAAAATCGCGGCGGGCTTCACAATCGAGTTACACGGCAAATCTCCTTGCAACCATTTTCGTTAAAAGAATGTGAGGAATATTCCGCAAAACAAAAATTAAAATTGGACAGCAATCAATTGCTTGATTATTACATGATTCTGGGTGGAGTTCCGTACTATTGGCGGCAATTAGATAAATCGCTCGGATTACCACAAAATATTGATAATCTGTTTTTTAGAACTGATGCTATATTAAAAGACGAATTTGCGGAAATTTACAATTCTCTTTTCAGAAACTCCGAAAAATACATATTGCTTATAATCGTGCTTGGTGAAAAACGGATAGGGCTTTTGAGAGATGAAATAGTTACCTTTTCAAAACTCCCTGATGGAGGTGCAATTACGAAAATGTTGGAAGAATTGGAACAATGTGGATTTATTCGCTCGTATTATGCTTTCGGCAAGAAACAAAAGAACAAAACATATCAGTTAATTGATTTATTCTCATTATTTTACCTGAATTTCTTACACAATAAAAACAATAACAATAACGATGAGCAATATTGGACCAACAATTTCAGAACACCAACCGTAAATACCTGGCGGGGTTATGCTTTTGAGCAAGTTTGTTTATGGCATATTTCTCAAATTAAAAACAAACTCGGAATCAGCGGAGTATCAACTACTTATTCGTCGTGGAGGAGTGCAGACGAAAATGGGAAAAATACTACTCAAATTGACCTCGTGCTCAACCGCAACGACAATATAATTAATCTCTGTGAAATGAAATATGCAAAAGGCGAGTATGAAATTACGAAAGAGTACAACGACACGCTTCGCATAAGATACGCCACCTTTGCCAACCAAACAAAAACTCAAAAAACGGTTCATACGACAATGATTACGACTTTTGGCGTAAAGCAGAATATGTATTGGGGTAACATACAGAGTGAAGTAAAATTAGATGATTTATTAAAATTTTGATTTTGCGGAAACTATGTTTTCAAGACGACTTTCCGCAAAATAGAAACAAAGAAAAATAAAACATCTGCACCTAATGAGCGGTTGTGCGTTAGGCACCATAGAGGTATTTCAAATTGTCACAGCCGTCATTGCGACAATTTGAAATTTATTCATTATTTTTGTCAATTAAGGATTTATTCTTACCTTTGGTTGACAAAAATACAAATAATAAGATGATTCGATACCGAATTTTAAATACAGGCTTTTTTATTGTAGAAGGAGGAATTATGTTCGGCGCTATTCCCAAGCGGGCATGGAAAAAGATTTATAATGCCGACGATGAAGGAAATTGTTTGTTAGCAATGAATTGCCTGTTGGTTTGGACCAAGACCAGGGTTATTTTGTTGGACACCGGAGTCGGCGGCAAAGACTTGGGAAAATTGTCATATTACCAGTTTCTCAGGATGAAAGAAATAACAGATTTGATTCGCTTACAAGGTTTTAAACCGGAACAAGTGACTGATGTTGTACTTTCTCACCTGCATTTTGACCATTGTGGCGCTTGTACCCATTCGGTAAACGGACAGTTGGAAATCACTTTCCCAAATGCCCGGCATTGGGTAAGTAAAACCCAATGGGAGAACTACATGAATCCCAATGAATTGGAAATACATTCTTTCCGTCAACAAGACATGATGCCGGTTTGGAAATACGGATTGGTTCAATTGATAGACGGCGATTACGAATTATTCAAAGGTTTTAATCTGTCGCTTTTCGACGGACATACAAAAGGGCAAATCGTTTCATTTATTGAATTGGAAAATAAAGAATTATTGCTTTTCTCCGGCGATGTGATTCCTACGAAAGCAAATCTTCATGACGCATGGATTTCGGCTTACGATATCGAACCGTTGAAATCTCTGGATGCAAAAAAAACAATTAAAGAATGGACGGAAGGAGAGCGCGTAAGGCATGTATTTTATCATGATGCTTATGAAGCGGAAACGATTATTACACAATAAAAAATTAATATAGTTTATGGAAAAATTTACCCGATTATTTGTATTTATAGTTATGGCGCTTCCTGTTTTTACTTCCTGTAATTTTTCGTCGCGACATACGATTTACGGGAATTATCAGATTGTTGATAAAGAGATTAAGGTTGCAGATTATGACGAAATTGTACTGGGACTTGCAGCGAATGTAATCTATCAACAGTTCTCCGATTCTATTCCTTACCTGCAAATTAATACCGACGACAATATTTTGCCTGCATTGGACGTAAGGGTAAAAGGTAATCAATTGATTATTGATGCAAAACCCGATTCTATAATTCGTTCGACCGAATTGACGATTTACACCAATTCAAGGAATTTGAAAAAAGCTCGGATTTACGGATCGGGAAACCTTTATTTGCGGGGGGAAGTAAATGCCAAAGACTTCGAACTGCGAGTCAGCGGTTCGGGCAATATTCGTACCGACAGTTTGTTGTGCGAAAGTCTGGACGCAAGTATTAGCGGTTCGGGCTACGCCAAGTTGATTGGAGCCGCTAAAGAATCATCATTTGCTATTAGCGGTTCGGGAAAAATCAAAGCGTTTGATTTTTTGGTGCAGTTTTTGGAATGTAAAATTTCAGGTTCGGGAAACATCGAAGTCTATCCGAAAGAAAAATTAGAGGCCTCTGTTTCAGGGTCCGGAAATATAATCTACAAAGGTGTTCCGGAAACCGTTAATTCATCGGTTTCGGGAAGCGGGAGGATACGGCAGACTGAATAATACCTAAAGTAACTCCGTATATTCCCGGATGATTTCAATAATTTCCGGACCGAATTGGGCGATTTTCTTTTGTCCGATTCCATTGATTTCCAGTAATGATTTTTTATTGGCAGGTAAGTAGGTAACCATTTCATATAAGGCTTTTTGTGAAAAAACACCATAAGCCGGCACTCCCAATTCGGTAGCTTTTATCGTTCGCCATGCGCGTAATTGATTAAACAAAGCTTGATTAGGAATATTTTCATTGTCCATCGTTACGACTTTACGGACTTCTTTCGGTTTGGCTTTTTCGATAGCCGCTACCGCTTTGGCTTGAAGTAATTCCGTCAGACAAAAACCGTTAAGGCAAGCTGTAAGGCTCTCGTATTTGATTTTTGCATCGTCTTCAAAACGGTTTACAGCGTCATTCAGTTGTTTTTTAACGGTTTTGTTGTCGATATCGAGGTCGGCTTTGGATAAGGCGTCAAGAATAATCGTTTTGATTTTTTCGGAGAAATAACCGGCCGCTTTCCCAATACGAATTTGCAAAGCGGCATTTTGTTCCACATCAGGTTGTTGCAATAAAAATTGTCTGATTTGAGTCTGAAATTTATCGGCTATTTCCCAAATTTCGACGTGTAAAACCGGAAACATTTGACGGAATAAATTTTGCGTTAGGTTGGGAATACTTCCTTTATTTTCGTTGATTATTTTTTCGATGTATAAAATGCGATTGCGAAACTGTGTAAAACGGAACAAGTCCGTTAACAATTCCTGTTGATAAGCAATACGCGCCGAATTGAGCTGGGTTTCGTCGGGTTGATTTTGTTCGATGTGTTCCGTAAACCCTTTCACAGTGTGGTCGTTAATGATACTGTGGTGGTTGATAGGCGTGCTAAGTACCATTCCTTCAAGCGTTTTGCAACGGCTCAACGCAACATATACCTGACCGTGCGCAAAAGAAGATTGCGCGTCAATAATGGCTCGTTCGAACGTCAATCCCTGGCTTTTATGAATCGTAATCGCCCACGCCAGCCGAAGCGGATATTGGGTGAACTTCCCTTCCGTATCTTCGGTAATTTCGTTGGTATCTGCATTCAGGGAATATTTTACATTTTCCCAAGTCATTTGTGAGACGACAATTTCGTTTTCATCGCCGGGGCAAAGTACGAAAATAAATGGGTCTTCAATACGAGTTATTTTTCCTATTTTTCCGTTATAAAACAGTTTTTCCGGCGATGTATCGTTTTTTACAAACATCACTTGAGCGCCTTCTTTTACAATCAGTTCAAATTCGGTTGGATAGGAATATTCGGGAAAATTGCCTTCGATTTGGGCTTCAAAATGATATTCTTCGCCGTTCAATGATTTCAATTTGTTTTCGTTGATACGTTTTGCCTGTGCATTGTGGGTACAGAGCGTGATGTATCCTTCGTTTTCATTCGGTTGAAAACCGGGAGAATACCGTTGATTCAACCGTTCCAAAGAAGGTTTGTCGAGCCGGTTTTCACGGACTTGATTGAGTATGGAAATAAACCGGTCGTCTTGTTGGCGGAAAACCTGAGTCAGTTCGATACTCACAAAAGAAGTTCCACGTAAAGCTTTACTACTGAAGAAATAAGGGGTATCGTAATGTTCATGTAAAAGTATACGTTCCTCTTCTTTCACAACAGGCGACAATTGCTGCAAGTCCCCAATCATCAACAATTGCACCCCTCCGAAAGGTTTGTCATTCCTGCGAAAACGGCGTAATACGGCGTCAATCGCATCCAGCAAATCGGCGCGCACCATACTGATTTCGTCAATCACCAGCAAATCAAGGCTACGGATAATATTGATTTTCTCTTTGTTGAATTTCATTTGCTCCGATTTCAACCGGTCGATACCAATCAACGGACCGAACGGCAGTTGAAAGAAGGAATGAATCGTTACGCCACGCGCATTAATAGCCGCCACCCCTGTCGGAGCAACAACGACCATACGTTTCAGCGGATGTTCCCGCAAATGATGTAAAAACGTAGTTTTACCCGTACCGGCTTTCCCTGTAAGAAAAATATGTTGTCCGGTGTATTGCACAAA
>JAISXN010000204.1 GCA_031270525.1 Candidatus Symbiothrix sp.
CCCAATCTGGTAATGTCCACTACTTTTGTTGTCGATACGGATACCGGTTTTTCCGTCGAAAGCATGGAAGAGAACAATACCTGGGTTTATACCCGTTGGGGAAATCCCACAATCCGACAATTGGAGGAAAAACTTGCCGCCCTTGAAAATGCGGAAACAGCCGTTGCTTTCGCCAGCGGCATGGGCGCTATCAGTGCGTTGTTGCTTCATCTGCTCAAAGCCGGCGACCATGCCGTGATATCCGACGTGGCATACGCCACGCTTTCGGAAATGACCAATGAAATAATTCCCGGATGGGGTATAGAAATTACAAAAGTAAATACTTCCGATTTGGAAGCCATAAAAGAAGCTATCAAACCGAATACCCGTTTGATATACATCGAGACGCCCTGTAATCCGTTGCTACGCCTGACGGATATTGCCGCTGTTGCCGCGATTGCCCGCCGGACGGGCGCTAAGCTGGCAGTGGATTCTACTTTCGCGACGCCGCTTGCTACCAAACCTCTGGAGTTAGGCGCCGATTTTGTGATTCATTCGCTTACAAAATATCTTGGCGGACATGGAGATGCCTTGGGCGGCGTCATTCTTGGTCAAAAGGAAGACCTTGTTCCGCTCCGCAAAAAAACGGCTATCCGTCTGGGAAGCGTTTTGAGTCCGTTCAATGCATGGTTGATTCTGAGGGGATTGGCAACTCTTCCGATCCGCATGAGGGTACATCAGGAAAACGCATTGCAGGTAGCCGCTTTTCTGGAACAACATCCGAAAATCAAAAAGGTGATTTATCCCGGATTGCCTTCGCATCCCCAATATGAACTGGCAAAACGGCAAATGAGAAATTTTTCTGGAATGATTACTTTTCAGGTGGAAAACGGTAAGGAAACAGTTGCCCGATTTGTCGAAAAGTTGAGAATCATTCATTATGCCGTTTCGCTGGGACACCACCGGTCGCTTATATTTTACCTTAACAGTAAGGATTTACTGGAAACATCTTTCAAATTCGCCACTCCCGGACAATTACAATCGTGGAACGATTTTGCGGGAGAAGGGATTTTCCGTTTGTCGGTCGGACTGGAAGACGCCGTCGATATTATCGCCGACCTGCAAGAAGCGTTAGGCGACTGATTGTTGGCGCATATCTCATTCCAATCAATTAAATCACCCCGCCTAACCATTTCCGGGCTTCATCTGCCGTAATCCCTTTTCGGACAGCATAATCCACAATTTGCTCTTCGTCGATTTTGCCAACCATAAAATATTCCGATTCGGGATTGGAAATAAAGATTCCCGAAGTCGTCGCCGGCGGATTCATTGCTCCGTTGGGCGTGAGCTTGACTCCTATCTGCTTCATATCGAGCAAGGAATCAATCGCAAAATTCAGGGAAATATCGGGATGCGCAGGATAACCCGAAGCCGGACGTATTCCGGGAACGGGAGCGTGTAGCAATTCTTCCGGCGTGTAAGTTTCGTTGGGATTGTAGCCCCACCAGGTTTTCCGGACTTTTTCGTGCAAGTATTCGGTAGCAGCTTCCGCCAACCGGTCGCGGAGAATCTGTTTGATCATATCCGTATAAGCGTCCGGCTCATGGCGGCGACCGCAACCGCAGGTCCTTTCCGTTTTGTTTGAACCGGCCGTCACCACAAAAAATCCGATGTAATCACCATTAGGATGAAAGAAATCGGCCAAAGATTTGTAACGGTCGTCTTCCCGTTTTTCCTGCTGACGGAGGAATGGAATGTTTATTCCCTCTACATGAATCGTTTCCGAATCCCGCGTTACCGGATAAAAACCGATAACCGCTTTGATAAATCCGGTGTCGTGTTCTGCCCAATCCAGCAGGATTTTTTGCGTATCGTCCATTAAGCGAACGGCTTCTTCTCCTTTCGGATTTTTTTCTTTAGCGGAATCAAGCAACCAAATTTGTTTTTCAGCCTTGGTTTTCAGCCGCATGTATTTTCCATACTTTGCAGGAAATTTCCAGGCAACCAGATAGGCCGCCCAATTAATGTACGGAATGATTTCTTTCAATGGCAAAGAAGGGAATGCTTTTGTCCCCTGGAATAAAGGCTCAAAAGATTGATACTTAGACCAATCAATCTCGAAAGGATGTTTCCGTGCATAATCCAAAGAGACTAATTCTTTTTGGACGGTTTGGCTGCGCAAAGTTTCATATTTGCTTTTGATTTCCCGAATGTATTCGCTTTGGGTCTGCGGGTTCAACAGTTGATTCACTGCCGGTACGGCAAGGGAAGCGTCGGGAACGTGCACTACCGCTCCATGATAACACGGATCGATTTTCAAAGCCGTATGCAATTTGGACGTTGTCGCCCCGCCAATCATCAAAGGAACGGAAAATCCGGCTTTTTCCATTTCGGAAGCTACCACAGTCATTTCTTGCAGGCTGGGCGTAATCAGTCCGCTTAGAGCGACCATGTCCACTTTGTGTTTTTTAGCTTTTTGAATGATTACTTCGGGAGGAACCATCACTCCGAGGTCGATAATATCATAATTATTACATGCTAAAACGACGGCAGTAATATTTTTACCAATGTCATGTACATCGCCTTTGACAGTGGCTATCAATATTTTACCTGCTTTTTGGATGTCCTCGCTTTGATCTGTTTCAATAGCCGGTTGGATAATCGATACCGCCTTTTTCATCGTGCGGGCGGTTTTCACCACTTGCGGAAGAAACATTTTCCCTGCGCCGAACAGATTTCCGACTGTGTTCATGCCTTCCATCAGCGGACCGTCGATAATTTCTATCGGCTTGGCATAGGTTTGCAAAGCTTCCGCCAAATCTTGTTCCAGAAAATCTTCAATCCCTTTTACTAAAGCGTATTGCAATCTTTCGGAAAGCGAAAGCGAGCGCCACGATTCCTGTTTCTCTTCTTTTTCTTCTTTATTGAAACTATTCTTTTGGGCATAATCAGTCAGCTGTTCGGCCGCATCGGGGCGGCGGTTGAAAATAACATCTTCGATTAATGTCAATAATTGCGGATCAATGTCTTCGTACAATACGGAAGAAGAAGGATTTACAATTCCCATATCCATTCCTTTGCTGATGCAATGGTATAAGAAAACAGCGTGCATGGCCTCCCGCAAGTGGTCGTTACCGCGGAAAGAAAAAGAAAGGTTGCTGATTCCTCCGCTCACTTTGGCCCCGGGCAGGTTGTTTTTAATCCATTCGGTGGCCCGGATAAAATTGAGCGCGTAAGCGGCATGATCTTCGATACCGGTAGCAATAGCTAAAACGTTGGGGTCGAATATAATATCATAAGGAGGAAATCCGGCTTGTTCGGTTAGCAGGCGATATTCGCGGGCTGTAATTTCAATTTTTCGTTCAAAAGTATCCGCCTGTCCTTTTTCGTCGAAAGCCATTGCAATCACGGCCGCCCCGCAGGAGCGGATGCGGTGCGCTTTCTCCAGAAAGTCGGCTTCTCCGTTTTTGAGGCTTATGGAATTGACGATTGATTTTCCCTGCAAACATTTTAATCCTGCTTCAATCACTTCCCAATTCGAACTGTCAATCATCACCGGGACACGGGTGATATCGGGATCGGATGCCATCATATTGAGAAATGTCGTCATTTCTTTGACGCCGTCCAGCAGTCCGTCGTCCAGGTTAACGTCCAGGATTTGTGCGCCGTCTTCCACCTGTTTACGGGCAATACCAAGCGCTTCGTTGTAGTTTTTTTCTTTAATCAGGCGGAGGAATTTGCGGGAACCGGCTACGTTACAGCGTTCGCCGATGAGGGTGAAAGGTACGGGGCGAAAGGCGAAAGAAAGCGGTTCCAATCCCGACAAAACCAATTCATTTTGTTTCGTTGCTGGTTGATGCGGCTTGGCGTCCTTGACGAGAGCGGCATACCGGGCGATATGCGTCGGCGTTGTACCGCAGCAGCCGCCTATGATATTCACCAAACCTTCGTCAATGTACTCTTTTATCTGGGGCGACATTTTTTCGGGCGTTTCGTCGTATAATCCCAAACTGTTGGGTAATCCGGCGTTAGGATGGGCGCTGATGTAATAAGGCGCTATGCGAGCCAATTCTTTGAGGAAAGGCTTCATGTCGGCGGCTCCGAAAGAGCAGTTCAATCCTACGCTCAGCGGTTTGGCGTGCGCGATGGACGCTAATGCAGCTTCAAGCGTTTGCCCTGATAATATTCGTCCGCTTTTTCCGACAATGGTGAACGAAACCATAAGGGGGATTTCTTTTTCCGATTCGTTCATGGATTGTTCGGCAGCCATCAAAGCCGCTTTCAGGTTCAGGGTGTCGAAAACCGTTTCAATTAAAAGGACATCTACGCCACCTTCAATCAGTGCGTCGATTTGTTCTTTATAGGCTGTTTGCAATTCGTCGAAAGTGATATTGCGGAGAGCCGGATTGGAAATGTCGGGCGAAATGGAAGCCGTCTTGTTTGTCGGTCCGATTGAACCGGCTACAAAGCGGGGTTTGTCCGGATTTTTCGCGGTGTAATCGTCTGCCGCTTCGCGGGCAAGACGTACAGACGTCAGATTCAAATTCCGGATATAGTCCGACATGCCGTAATCGGCCATGGAAATATGGTTTGCATTGAACGTATTGGTTTCTATAATGTCGGCGCCGGCTTCTAAATATTGGGTGTGGATGGTTTTAATGATAGCGGGTTGCGTGATGCTCAGCAAATCGTTGTTGCCTTTCTGCGGCTGTTGAAAACCGGCAAATTGAGTTCCCCTATAATCTTCTTC
>JAISXN010000018.1 GCA_031270525.1 Candidatus Symbiothrix sp.
CAGAAAATCCGTCTTGCAAATTGACGGTTCGACAGGCTCACCGGACAGGTAGAAATTCATTCAATAGGATAATAATCAATTAGTTAAATATTTATACCTTTGTCACGAATTGATAATGATAACCGAAATGTCCGTCACCTATACAGTGACAGACAGGATTGTTAAAAAGTTTTAGTGCGTTTTCAGTTTTTAGTTTCTCATTCAATCCCCCCAATTCATCCTGTCCCTGTAATTACTGCTCTGCGAATATTTCAAATCCCGCAACAGGGAAGAACTTACGGAAATCATGAAGTTGTAGGACTGATAAGGTCCTATGGGAACAACACTTGCAGTCATCTGCCAACAGTGCATTTTTCGTGTAATGTTACATTGCAGGGTAACGAATCGTTTGTTGTCGAAATCATACGAAGTGGAAAAAGAAAAATCCCAGCCTTTGGTTGGAGAAATATTTCCCGAAATACCTAAAGTCTGATTGATCCGGTAATCATATTCTCGTTTTGCTTTGTTAAATTCGCCATACCCATATCCCAAAGAGTAGTTGAAAGACAAATTCCAGGGAATGTTGGTTATAAGATAACCGTCTTCATCATAATCTCCTTCGGTTTTTTTTGTTTTTCGTAAAGAACCGGATTCCTGCGTTTTTTCAGCGCTCAGGTCGTCCGGCAAGTCTCCTTCTTCATCTTCATCGGTATTGTTGTTTTTGGCATTTTTATCTTCTCCTTTCGTGAACCATTTTTTAATCACGTCATTATTAAGACTATAAGAATATCCTGTTGAAGTTCCTCTGAACCGCCCGAATCCTTTTCCCCATCGCAACTGGTTAATACGCCGCCCGTTTTCGTCGTATTTATAGGAATCAAAAGACCCGCTGAGACTTAAATTTTGACCCAATATTTTGAGGCGAATGGAGGCGCTTAAATCCGACCAGTTCATGGAATCCGCCAGGAAATTATAACTCATTCCTAAACTTAAATTATCAATAAGGCTGATTTTACGGGTCGAATCGGTTCCGGCAATAGGAATTTTTGCCTCTAAATTATTGTTAATGGAGAAATTAACAGTTGCAGACCGGCCGCTACCCGGAATTCCTAAATTATTATAAAGAGCATAAGATATGGTATCCATTTTCGTTCCGTTCGGAATATATGCATGACCGTAATAATTACCCCAGGTAGACAGGTCGGGCGCTCCCGAAAAACTTACGCTGGGCGTCAGAACATGGCGTATCTGGACTCCTTTCGTCCATTTACCAAAAATAGACCAGGGTTTATACATCCCGTATAATTTCGTATTGGCGCTTACGCTCCCGCTAAATTGGGTGTGTATCCATACAGGAACACTTTTAGCCGAATCATCGGTAACGGCTCTTCGCGCAATTGTATCGTATCTCATTGGATTTGTATAACTAAAAGTTCCACCATAATTAACCGAAGGACTGATTGTAATGTATTTCAGCAAATTAAACGAAGCGGATACCGGAATATTATTAGTCATTTTATTGTTCCACTTGAGTAAATTGGCTTTTTGGGAAAATTCACGTTCTTTTATACTGCCGCTACTATTTGTTAAGTTACCGGTATAACTCATGTAAATTTTTTCGTACCATTTTTGTTCGCCGACCTGTTCTTTCCTTTTAAAAGGATAAATCTGACTTATGGTAATCGCTACATTGGGAAACGAAATGCTTAAAGTCGTATCCCTCGAAACCTGACTGATGGAAAAATTACTGTTGATGGAAAACGGTTTGGTTGGGTGCCTGTAACTGTAAGTCACATTCGACGATTTCGTATTTTGGGTGCGCGAGTTGTAATCGTAGTATTGATTGAGATTATTCAGGCGTGATTGAGAAGTGGAAAAATCAATGTTGGCGCTGAAAGTGGAATACGGATTGGCTTTCGGGTCTTGGGAATGTCGCCACGACAAGCGTATATCTTCCGTCCGGCTGTAATCGGAATTTGGCGAATACTTGGTATCTTTATCTCCTGTAATCGTAACCATATATCCTGCATCAAAACTACCCGAATATTTGTATCTTTTCCGGTAAGTTGAGGCCGCGTTCAATCCCCACGAGCCTTTCGTGAAAATTTCCCCCGTCAGTTTCAAATCTATATAATCGCTGAAAGCAAAATAATAACCGCCGTTCCGCAAAGAAAAACCACGGTTCATTTCATCGTCAAACGTAGGCATAATCACCCCGGAGGAATATTCTTTCGAGAAAGGAAAAAACCCGAAAGGAATCGCTATCGGCAAAGGAACGTCTTCTACGACCAGATAAGCCGGTCCCATTATCACATTCTTTCCCGGCCTGACTTTGGCGCGTGTCATTTGGAAATAATAATGCGGATGGTCGTGATCGTCGCAAGCGGTAAATTTGCCGTCCAGCATATTCAGGTCTTCGTTCGGCATCCGTTTGGTAGTTCCTGCGGTAATGTATCCTTCTCCTTGTTGTGTAATTACGTCGTAAATATACATCTTTTTGGTCTTGAAATTAAAGCGCAAACGCTTCATTTCGTATTCCTGCTCGCCTTCCTTGAAAACCGGATACCCAAATTCTTCTCCCACCGAATCCAGGGCGTAAGAAGCATACATAATACTGCTGTCGGCGTCCAGTTCGATGTATTCGGCGGTCAATTCGCGCGCTTGCTGCGTCACAGACCCTTGCCCGAAAAGATGAAACATGTTTCTTCCTTCGAGAATCAATACAATCGAATCTTTGGCATGGGAGTGAATAGGCGCTTCTATCGCACCCGGCTTGACGGAATCTGTTTTCGCCGTAACGGTATCTGTTCCCGCTACAAAAGTTGAATCATTCACCGCCACAGGGGTCGAATATTCTGCCGAGTCTTGCGCTCCCGCTTTTTGCACAACAAAAAGCAGGAACAGAATGATTGCCCCTAAATGATAATGACCTTTATTTAACATCAAAATTTTCCATTAAGCTATAAACATCTCACACCATTTGTCAAATTTATTTACGGAATCTGCGCCGTATTTAGCAAGGCTTTTTCTCACCCTGTCTATTGTTTTTTCTTCGTCGGGATGGGTTTTGGAAAAGAATTTATCAGCAAAACAAATCAGTTGTTCTTCCAAACTCACCGGCATCATATCGCGTTGCGGAAGAGGAAGATTGTCCGCTATAATATATTCTTTACTCAATCCGGTGCCGGTATGTCTTTCACAGACCAAAGCATGGAAGGGCAAATTTTCCGCTTTCAACATATCGCTTCCCAAATATCCGTGACAAATATACGGAAACTCTCCGAAACAATAAATATCGGGAGCGATTGTTTTAAAAATACCGATATCGTGCAGGATAGCCGCTTCATAAATGAATTTTTTGTCCAATTTCATTTCGGGATGAATCTCAGCAAGCGACAAGGCTTTTTCTGCCACTGCAAAACTGTGACTTACCAGGATTTTACGCAAATCATCGTTTTTCGGGTAATATTTATTGATAATATCTGTTGGCGTCATCATCTCTTTGATTTTTTGACGGCACAAAGATAGGAAATAATATCAGGAATCAGAAAATATATGATTATTAGGTATTTCAAATCAAATTCGGTTTATATAATAAATAATCGTTATCTTTGCCCCTAAATTCTAACAAAGATAATTTTTGAACAAAGTTTGGTCTATATTGTTTTTAGCTGTTTTGTTTTTTGCATTTCCGCTGCAAGCCAATACAAACAGTAATCCTTTCGTACTGGTAATCGACCCCGGTCATGGCGGAAAAGCTACCGGCGCTATCGGGAAACGGGGAAAAGAAAAGGAAATCAATCTGGCGGTAAGCAAACTGCTGAAACAATATATTTCGGAGGAACACCCTGAGGTCAAAATTATTATGACGAGAACCAGGGATGTGGCGGTCGGTTTGGACGAACGCGCCGACATTGCCAACAAGGCAAATGCCAATTTGTTCATTTCCATACATGCCAATGCAATCGCTAAAAATTCGCAACTTAACGGTAGTGAAGTTTATACGTTCGGACTTTCGAGGACTAAAGAGAATCTGGAAGTAGCAAAAAGGGAAAATTCGGTTATCTTATTGGAAGACAATTATAAACAGAAATATGAAGGCTTTGACCCTAATTCGTCGGAATCGTACATTATTTTTGAATTTATGCAAAATAAGTTTACGGAACAGAGCGTAAGTTTCGCTACCATGGTTCAGAAACAATTGGTCGAGACAGCACACAGGGAAGATTTGGGTGTGAAACAAGCCGAGTTTTTGGTTCTCCGGAAATCAACTATGCCCAGGGTTTTAATTGAACTTGACTTTATCAGCAACCCCCAAGCGGAGCTATTCATGCTTAGTAAAGAAGGGCAGGAAATTCTGGCTCGCTCCATTTGTAACGCTTTTACCGAATACAAAAAGGATTTCGACCGGAAAACCACAACAAAAACAGTAGAGTAATGTAATGACAAATAGACATTTCGTATGAAAAAAAAATTTTCCAAAGAATTAATCATTGGTTTTGTTACCGTGGTTAGCTTGGTAATCCTTTACATAGGCGTTAATTACCTTAAAGGCATTAATGTATTCAAGTCAAGCAATCATTACTATGTCAAGATGCCGAAAGTCAATGAGTTGCAACAATCGAGTCCCGTGTATATCGACGGATTCAAAATCGGCGTAGTGAATGTAATTGATTTTCAGTTCAATAATAAGGATTTTATTACCGTGCAAGTCAATCTGGATAAACAGATGAAGATTGAAACCGGAAGTTATTTCGAGTTAAAATCCGGTTTGACTTCGGGCGCTTACCTGGATTTGCGTCTCAATAAACATGTCGGAACCTATTGTGCGGTCGGCGATACCCTCGAAGGCGTCTCGACGCCGGGAATGATGGACCAGGTCTCCGAAACGATAATTCCTCAGATTGAGATCATTCTTCCACGCTTGGACAGCATTTTGCAGGGCATACAAACGCTTGTGAACCATCCGGCGCTTGCACAGTCTTTGGAACATATCTCGGCGTCGACGGCCTCGTTGGAAAATTCCTCGAAACAACTCAATCAAATTCTTTCGAGAGACATTCGCCCGATGTTGTCGAACCTGAATCAAACGACTTCCGATCTGGCCGTTTTTAGCGACAAAGTCAAGCGGCTGGATTTGGATTTGACCCTGAATAAAGTCAACAGCGCTCTGGATAATATCGGACAATTATCGAAGCAATTGAACAATAAAAATAACTCGCTGGGATTACTGTTGAATGACAGGTCGTTATACGACCATTTGGATTCGACGGCTGTGAATGCTTCTCAACTGTTATTGGATTTGAAACTGAATCCGAAGCGATACGTACACTTTTCCGTCTTTTGATTTTTTTCGCATTAAAAA
>JAISXN010000030.1 GCA_031270525.1 Candidatus Symbiothrix sp.
CAAAGTCAGTTGCAAAGAAGTCCTGCGTTATGGAAACGGCTCTAAAACCATTGTTCTGGTCGACTGCGGCGTCAAGCACAATATCGTTCGTTGCTTGTTGAAACGGGATGTAACGATTATCCGGGTACCTTGGGATTATGATTTCAATACCTTGGAATACGACGGATTGTTTATTTCAAACGGTCCGGGCGATCCCGAGCATTGCGGGATAACCGTTGATCATATCCGGAAAGCCATGGAGATGGAAAAACCGATTTTCGGTATTTGCATGGGAAATCAACTTTTGGCCAAAGCCGGCGGCGCCTCGACTTTCAAACTGAAATACGGACATCGCAGCCACAATCAGCCGGTCAGAATGGCAGGTTCCGACAGATGTTTCATCACTTCGCAAAATCACGGCTATGCTGTTGACACAAATACATTGGGAGAAGATTGGGAGGTTTTATTCACCAATATGAACGATGATACCAACGAAGGCATTCGACATAAGACGATGCCTTGGTTTTCCGCCCAGTTTCATCCCGAAGCGGCTTCCGGCCCTACCGATACCGAATTTTTGTTTGATTTGTTTATTGATCACATAAACGCAGGGGCGAACCTGCGTGTTCGCCCCCCTCAAGGCATTGTTCGCCCTCTTCAAGGCATTGTTCACCCTCTTCAAGACGAAGAGGACCCTGAAAAGGGCGAACACGTAGGTTCGCCCCTACGGGCGCAAAAGGTTTTATTGCTCGGTTCCGGGGCATTGAAAATCGGTGAAGCGGGAGAATTTGACTATTCCGGTTCACAGGCTTTGAAGGCTTTGAAAGAAGAAGGAATTTCTACCGTTCTGATCAATCCGAATATTGCCACGGTGCAGACTTCCGAAGGCGTAGCCGATAAAATTTATTTTTTGCCGGTCACTCCGTTTTTCGTTGAGAAAGTCATTGAAAAAGAACGCCCCGACGGAATTTTGCTCTCTTTCGGCGGACAGACTGCTTTGAATTGCGGCGTTGCTCTTTACAAATCAGGCATTTTTGAAAAATACAATGTTCGAGTGCTTGGCACACCTGTGCAGTCCATTATTGACACCGAAGACAGGGAATTGTTCGTTAAAAAATTAGACCAAATCGACGTTAAATCCATAAAAAGCGTAGCCGTCGAATCCATTGACGGCGCTTTGCAGGCAGCCGAAAAGTTAGGCTATCCCATCATTGTGCGTGCGGCTTATGCCTTGGGCGGCATGGGCAGCGGGTTTTGCGACAATCCCGGAGAATTACGGGTTTTGGCGGGAAAAGCATTTAACTATTCCGGACAGTTGTTGATTGAAAAATCGTTGAAAGGCTGGAAGGAAATTGAATATGAAGTAGTTCGCGATAAATACGACAACTGTATCACGGTTTGTAACATGGAGAACTTCGACCCGCTGGGCATTCATACAGGCGAAAGTATCGTCGTCGCTCCTTCTCAAACGCTAACTAATCAAGAATATCACAAATTGCGGGAATTATCCATTCGAATCATCCGTCACATAGGAATTATCGGCGAATGTAATGTGCAATATGCTTTTGATCCCGCTTCGGAAGACTACCGTGTGATTGAAGTGAACGCCCGGTTGAGCCGTTCTTCGGCTTTAGCGTCCAAGGCGACCGGTTACCCGCTGGCGTTTATCGCCGCCAAATTGGCTTTGGGATACGGTTTGCAGGATTTGAAAAATTCTGTGACTAAAACAACTACCGCTTTTTTTGAACCGGCTTTGGATTATATTGTCTGTAAAATTCCGCGTTGGGATTTGGGTAAATTCCAGGGCGTATCGCAGGAAATCGGTTCGAGTATGAAAAGCGTGGGCGAAGTGATGTCTATCGGACGCAGTTTTGAAGAAGTGATTCAGAAAGGATTGCGGATGATTGCCCAGGGAATGCACGGATTTGTCGCCAACAAAGATTTGGAAGTGAGCGATATCGACCGTGCGCTTGCCGAGCCGACCGACAAACGGATTTTCATCATTGCTCAGGCTTTGGAAGCCGGTTATTCCATCGAACGCATCCACGAATTGACGAAGATTGATTTATGGTTTCTTCAAAAACTCCAACTGATATACAAATATTCGAAAGAAATTAAAAAATACAGCTCCGTCGAAGAACTTCCGGAAGAATTATTACGGGTAGCCAAACAGAAAGGTTTTTCGGATTTTCAAATTTCCAAACTTCTGTACGAAAATTCGGATATTGCGACCGATAAAAAAGCGCTTTTGCGTGAGCAACGTAAGAAAGCAGGCATTTTACCTGTTGTGAAACAAATAGATACCTTGGCTGCCGAATATCCGGCGCAAACCAATTATTTATATCTGACTTACAACGGTTCGGAAAACGATGTACATTATTTGGGTGACAAACGTTCCGTAATCGTTTTGGGTTCAGGAGCTTATCGAATCGGAAGCAGTGTGGAATTTGACTGGTGCTCGGTCAATGCGCTTGAAACGATTCGCCGCAGGGGTTGGCGCGGCGTCATGATTAATTACAATCCTGAAACCGTATCGACCGATTACGATATGTGCGACCGCCTCTATTTCGACGAGTTAACTTACGAGCGGGTGATGGATATTGTCGAACTGGAAAATCCGCATGGCGTAGTCTTGTCTACCGGCGGGCAGATTCCGAATAATCTGGCGCTTTCGCTCGATCATGCAGGCGTCCCGATTTTGGGAACGGCCGCTTCATACATCGACAATGCCGAAGACCGGCACAAGTTTTCTTCCATGCTCGACCGTTTGGGTATCGATCAGCCGCGTTGGAAAGAATTAACTTCGCTTGCGGACATCGACCGGTTTGTGGAAGAAGTCGGATTTCCTGTGCTGGTACGTCCCTCGTACGTGCTTTCCGGCGCGGCGATGAACGTTTGTTCCAACCAAACCGAATTGGAGCGTTTCTTGAAACTGGCCGCTAATGTTTCGCAAAAACATCCGGTAGTGGTCAGTGAATTTATACAGAATGCCAAGGAAATAGAAATCGACGCGGTAGCCGACCACGGCGAAGTAATCGGTTACGCTATTTCGGAACATATCGAATTTGCGGGCGTTCACTCGGGCGATGCAACTATTCAGTTTCCGCCGCAACGGCTTTATGTGGAAACAGTTCGCAAAATCAAACGAATTGCAAGGGAAATTGCTTCGGCGCTTCAAATCACCGGACCTTTTAATATTCAATTCCTGGCAAAAGATAACGATATTAAAGTAATAGAATGTAATCTGCGTGCTTCGCGGAGTTTCCCATTTGTATCCAAAGTGTTGAAACTGAATTTCATCGAATTGGCTACAAGAATTATGTTGGGTGAAGAGGTCGAACGACCGGGTAAAAACGAATTTGATTTGGATTATGTCGGAATCAAGGCTTCACAATTCTCCTTCGCGCGTTTGCAGAAAGCCGACCCTGTGCTGGGAGTCGATATGGCTTCAACAGGTGAAGTGGGCTGTATAGGCGACGATTATTACGAAGCCGTATTGAAATCCATGTTGTCTGTGGGTATGCAGATTCCTGAAAAAAATGTGTTGATTTCCAGCGGAACTTTGCGTTCAAAGGTCGATACGCTCGAAGCTTGTCGTTTGTTGTGTGAAAAGGGCTATACGATTTACGCCACCGAAGGTACGCATAAGTTTTTGTCTGACAATCAAATACCTTCGATTCATGTGAATCAGCCCAGCGAAGGCGGGAAACCGAATGCGCTTGATATGATTCACAACAAACAAATCGACTTGGTAGTCAATATTCCTAAAAATTTGACGGAAGGGGAGTTATCGAACGGTTATAAGATTCGTCGCGGCGCGATTGATTTCAACATTCCGCTGTTTACGAACGCGCGGCTCGCTTCGGCATTTATCCAGGCTTTCTGTTATATGGATATGGATAAAATCCCGATTAAGAGTTGGGATGAATACAAATAGGGTCCCGGCTGCATAAAACTAATTTAACAATATGTTACAGAGAATAATAACCGTTTATGCTTCTTCAAGTCCGCAAATTGCTCCGGTTTATTTCGAGGCGGCTAAAGATTTGGGCGAACGGATGGCTGCACTTGATATTGCTTGTGTCAACGGCGCGGGAAGTAAAGGCTTGATGGCTGCCGTAACCGACGCTATTCTGGGAAAAGGCGGGAAAGTCTATGGAATTATTCCCCAGTTTATGATTGATAAAGGTTGGGCTCATCCGGATATCAGGGAATTAACGGTTACGCCCGACATGCACACGCGAAAGCGATTGATGGCGCAGAAATCGGATGCATGTATCGCTTTGCCGGGCGGTATCGGAACGTTGGAAGAATTGTTGGAAATCATTACCTGGAAACAATTGAATTTGTATACGAATCCGGTGATTATCTTGAATACCAACGGATTTTACGATCCGTTTTTAGGGATGTTGAAAAAAATTGATGCAGATGGTTTTTTGCCTCACAAAACGACTGATATGTGGACGGTAGCAGACACACCCGAAGAGGCTTTGAATTTGATTATTGAGCAGAAAAAAGGAACTGTTGATTAAAATGTACCATTTATTGTTTCTGACGGAAGAGCCGATTGCAGGAAGAGCACAAACCCAAAATATGGGGTTTATTCTCTTTCTGGTTTGCTTTTTTATCCTGATTTATCAAGTCGGTAAGAATTTTAAATTGCTGCTTGCGATGGCGGGTAAATTGTTTGGGAACCAGAATCAAACCACTTCCTGTGAGCTATTTACCGGCGAAAGGTTAAATATATTGCTCTTTTGTATACAAACCATTCTGCTGACTTCAATTGTCGTTTATTGCGCGGCTGTGAATGATGGGGTTTTTCCGGTCGAATCGCCTTCCGGAATGTTTGTTTTTTTAGGATTTACCATCCTTTTTCTGAGTCTTTTTATCGCTTACAAATACCTGACTTATTCTTTTACAGGTTACATTTTTTTTGATAAGGAAGCGGAACAGCGATGGAATGATACATTTTCGTCGGCAATCTGTGTGAGTGGAGTCATTTTATTTTTTCCGACACTGATTTTATTTTATGTCGGAGGAATTTACTCTTATGGTGTTTATTTTGTGTTGATATACTTCATTTTTATTCAAATTGTACTATTATACAGGCAATTTGTGCTATTTTTTAACAAAAAAAGTAGTTTGCTTTATTTTATTTTGTACCTTTGCACCCAGGAAATCATACCTCTATTTCTTTTATACAAAGGATTTGTTTATTTATTTTTAATGCAAAAGGGTAATTTATGGACTCAAATATAAAAAAAATACTGGTTTCTCAGCCTGATCCGAAAACAGAGAAGTCACCTTATCATGATATTGCCGAAAAGTATGGTATCGAGATTGTTTTTCGACCTTTTATAAGGATAGATCCGGTTTCTGCGAAAGAATTCCGTATACAAAAAATCAATATTTTAGATCATACGGCAGTTATTTTTACGGCAAAAACGGCAATAGACCATTTTTTCCGTTTGTGCGAAGAACTTCGGGTGCAAATACCCGAAACGATGAAATATTTCTGTGTGACGGAAGCGATTGCGGTTTATTTGCAAAAATATATCATTTTCCGCAAAAGGAAAATTTTCTATCCTACCTCTTCCCGGATTGAAGATTTAATTACCTACATCAACAAACACAATAAAGAGCATTTTTTGGTTCCCGTGTCGGACGTTCACAAAGAAGATTTACTCAAATTGTTGGATGACAAAAAGATAAAATATACGAAAGCCATTATGTACCGGACTGTAAGCAACGATTTTACACGTGATGAAGCTTTTGATTACAATATTCTTTTATTCTTTTCCCCGTCAGGAATTGCTTCCTTGTTGAAAAATTTCCCCAAGTTCGAACAAAACGGAACGGCTATCGGGACTTTTGGTCCGACAACTGCCAAAGCTGTTCGCGACGCCGGTTTACGTTTGGATATAGAGGCGCCGAACCCACAAGCTCCTTCTATGGCCGCCGCTTTGGAGCAATATTTGAAAACCGTAATGAAACCACTAAAAGGTAAAAGATAAATTCTGTTGAATAATAAACATACTTTTCGGAAAAAAGAACGTATTTTCAGACAAAAGGAAATGGACCTTTTGTTTGAAGAGGGAACTTCTTTTGTCGTTTATCCTTTGCGGGTGGTTTATGTTGAGCGACAACCGGATTCGGAGGCGGAAGCCGCTGTTTTGATTAGTGTTCCTAAGAAAAGATTCAAGCGGGCTGTTCACAGAAATCGGATCAAGCGGTTGATTCGGGAGGCATATCGTTTGAATAAGTATTTGTTTTTGCAGGGTTTGCGGGAAAAAGAGAAAAATCTGCTGATAGGTTTTTTGTTTGTGGGGAATGAATTGCCGGATTGGAAAGCTATTGAGGGGGCGGTGGTGAAGGCTTTGACTGCTTTGGCTTGATTATTATAATAAACCATGTTTTTTTGAATAATTGATAATATCTTCTCTAACAGAACGAACAAACTCTTCGCCTGTCATAGTGTATATTACTCTTCGTTTAAATTTAATGCAAAGTTAAAATTCACGCGTTAAATATTCTTTCCAAAAGTCGGTTTTGCTGCCTCAATAAAGCAATTATTTGCTGATTTTGCACAGTTAATTTTTCGCTTGTTTGTGCGATTTGGTTCAACACGCCGTAATCAATAGCGGCAGGTTTTTCACTATTATAAAACGTTTTTTCAGAACGCAAACGGGGTTGCATCGGATTTGTTTTCGCTGTTTTATGCGCTTTCTGGTAACAAGTTTCTAAACGGTGCAAACCCAGTTTTTCCAGTCCTGCATTATCGTATCCCTTTGAGTGACTGTTTCCTGACAACCATTGCCGGACTTCTTTCCGTATAAAGCAATCCAGCTCTTCAAATTGTTTCAATACATTCCCGAATTTGTAATAATTTCCGAAACCGTCTATTTTCCGGTTAATGTTTTTGATAAAAGCGCGGGTATTTTCTTTCCGGCTCTTTTTAATACATTCCTGTATCCGTTCTTTGAATTGATCGTATTTATGTTGTTCTATCCGGGCGTAACCTCCCGAAAAATACCAGCCGCAAAAGGTTACGGCCTTTTTTGAGAAACGGCCGCTATACGTTTTATCTATATTTAACTTCAATTGGTATTGATTCTGAAGCGTGGCGCTTAAATAATCCCAAACTTCCCTCGCCGAATAGTCGGACTTACATAGAACGAGCAAATCATCGACAAAAACAATGAATTTAACATTGTATTTCCGTTTCAATTCCAAGCAAATGGGGACTAATCCTATGGATGCCATGATGTTCGACATGGAACTGCCGAGCGGGATTCCTTGTCCTTCGGGCAAAGATTTAATCCAATGAATCATATCGGTTAAAAATTTATCCTTAAAAGTTTTAGGCACGTATTCCAAGCCGTACAAATCCCTGTATGCAATTTGTGCTTGCGTTACCAAATGAATCGGATTTATGTTGGGATAGTATTTCAGTATATCGCTTCGGAAAAAATGAGGATATTCCTTTTTCCATTTGGCTACATATTCAATAATAGCTTGGTGTGACAATCCGCTTAAATTGTGCATGGGCAATCGCCGTTTGATTTGAGGAATCAAGGCTTCTCTCAATGCTTTGGCGCATTGTTTCATTCTTGTATCGTCCATCTGTGTATAATAAGGGATAGGGCGTATTTGTTTCATAAGGTACGTGATATTTCTATTCGTCAGTGGAAAACCGATGCCGTCAATAATAGCGACAACTATTCCCAATTAACCAAATCTTTAACGATATATTCGGGTCTTTCCTTCACTTCGTCGAAAAGAATCCCGATATATTGTCCCAAAACACCGATGGTAAGCAACTGGATTCCCCCGAAAAAAATTACAATAATCATAATGGAAGTCCAACCGGATTCGGCATTGGTATATCCGAAAATTTTACCGAAAAGATACCACAACGCCATGAAAATCCCGATTATTACCGTTGTAAATCCCAGGCTGGTAGCCATTAACAAGGGTTTTTTGGAAAAATAGAACAAAGCCGTCGTAGCGAACGACAGCATTTTTTTCAAAGGATATTTGGTTTCTCCGGCAAAACGGGCTTCCCGTTCGTAATAAAAAGGCACTTGTTTAAAACCCACCCAGGATATGAGTCCCCGGATATATTTTCCCCGTTCCTTGAAACGTTTGAACTGTTCGATAATCTGCGAATCAATCAGCCGGAAATCACCCGTATCCAATGGAAAATTCACTTCCGATACTTTATTCAGGGTACGGTAAAATCTTTTTGCCGCCCACAATTTGAATTTGCTTTCACCGGTCCGTTTTTTCCTTACGCAGTAAACCACATTGGCTTGTTCTTCCGCTTGTTTGGCCAGTAATTCCGGAATCAGTTCGGGAGGGTCTTGTAAATCCGCATCAATAATAACGGCAAAATCACTGGTACAGTGATGAATACCGGCTGTCACGGCTGCCTGATGCCCGAAGTTCCGGGAAAAATTAATTATCTTCACCGCCCGGTCTTTTTGGGCGATATCCGACAGGATATCCAGGGTTTTATCCCTGCTGCCGTCGTTGATAAATATCATTTGCGAGGAAATTAAACGCATGGAATCCAATACCGTTTTGATTCGCCGGTAGGTTGTATCAATTACAGGTTCTTCGTCGTAACAGGGAATAATAACACTTAACGTTTTCATAATACTGACTTTGTATTTTTGAACGTGAAATATTTATTCAATATGAAATTCATTGCCGTATAAATAATGATTCCGGCTAATTGGCAAATTTCGGCTGTGCTTACCGTATATTCGAACCGGAAGAAACTTAAATGAAATCCGCTTATTATCACATATTTATACAAAATATTAACCAAAACCAACTGAATGACAAAACAAATTAAAAATGCAATGGTAAACCGGATAAAT
Source organism: Candidatus Symbiothrix sp. (assembly GCA_031270525.1). Taxonomy (GTDB): domain Bacteria; phylum Bacteroidota; class Bacteroidia; order Bacteroidales; family Azobacteroidaceae; genus Azobacteroides. The sequence goes on from JAISXN010000030.1 coordinate 8,865, forward strand.
TCGGGTTTCCATTTATTTTTACTTTTGAAAGTCCATAAACGATTCCAGATGAAACTGTTAATCAGCCCGACGATGTAACCGACTGTATTTGAAACGGAAAGCACTAATGACGATATCTTTTCGCCCTCCTCCGGCCGGAATACGATGCGCATCATAACCCAAATTGTTATCATGGTTAACAAAGTATTCATTATGCCAACGATACCATATTTAATTGTTTGAATCAGAAAATTGTTTTTCATTTTTTATCTGTGCAATTCTTTCCTGATATCTTCTTCCGAAAATGCTTTTACGTTGGTAATGATAAAATCACCATTGATGAAGTTACCGTATTGATTACATTCGTTTATAACGTTTTCGAACATGCCTTTAACATTCACCGTGAAATGAATCAAGAAAAGAATGGTGAAATAGTTCTCCGCAATGATTATCTCTTCTACTTCTCCGTCCTGTTGTTCAATAGCATACGGTATTTCCTTTTCAATCAATTCCCTTTGGTAGTTCGAAAAAGTCCGGAGGTGATTGGATTTGAAAAATGCCGAGAAGCGCAATTTATTTTCTTTCCCGCCTAAACCGGTCGAGATAAAGATTTGTTTTTCATCGGACAATTCCGACTCTAATGTAATTTTCGCTTGCGTAAGAGCCATAGCAACCCATTCGTCCGAATGTTCCTTATTATAAGATTCGATTATCCGGTATGCCTTGATGTCGCCGGAAACGGCCAGATAAGTGAGCGCGTATTTTAATTCTTTCGGCGAGGATTCCGGCGAATGAAGAACGTTTATTTGTTCTTCAATCGAAGTGGGCCGGGAGTCGTTTCTGACATTTTCGGAATAACGAAAATATTCCATTTGCTTTTCGACCGGGACGCTTGTTTCCAGGAAATGCAACTGACCTTTAAGTCCTCCTAACGATTGCTGAAGACCTTTGAATACATCACTATCTCTTCTCATACTTGAAAATATATTTTTCTTTTTTATGAACAATACGACACATAAAAAAGTATAAGTTCACCATGATTTGCAACAAATCAAACAAAGGTATTATTAAATAAAATTTTTCCAGTTTCAAAAATGACGCCGTTTTGTTTACGACAAATAATTGGGAGAAAAACCTTGTCAAATAGCAAAATACGGCTGCGCCGACCATATACGGCAAAGTAGGAAGATACAAAAATCCCCAGATAAGGCAGGCGATAACGGAAAGAATGAAGAAAAATCCGGAAAAAAATTCCACGTTCCATAGCGCTATAGTCTCCGCTTTGTATTTCTCTTGTTTCCAATCGTAATCATTCAAATCCGTCATGATAACGCTTTCGGGCGAAAGTTCGACTTTCGTATTAGCGTTCTCATCGACAAGCAATTGACGAATAAATCCCTTTTGTTCATTGAAATACGTTTTCGAACAAATCAGGTTACGGCTACTTCCTGCATAAGGGTGATTGAGCAAAGCTATCGACAATATATGTAAGTTTGAATAGAAATAATCGAAAGTCATGAATTTCGTAAAAAATCCTTTTTCGCTTTCTTTTGCGCTCATTCCCAAAACCACGGATTTTTCTTTTCCGAAATGACGCGCCATCAACTTAATCCAGTCCTTTGACCGGGTATGGCTGTCGGCTTCGGTAAATAACAGGCAATCGTATTTTGCGGCTTTGATTCCCAACGCTAATCCTAATTTTTTCCGGCTTACATTTCTTGTTTCTTCTGGAATGTGCGTATAATACAAATTCGGATACTGTTCCTGTAGCCGGAAGAGGATGTTTTTGTTTTCTTCAGTCGTTCCGTCATTGACGATAATCACCTCAAATTGAGGATAATCCTGTTCCAGTAAGGCAGGCAGGAAATCCTGCAAATCGTAAAACCGGTTTCTGACATAAATAATCACGGAAACCGGAGGAAAACCCGAGAAAAACCGGATATTGCCTTTCTTAATGGATTTCATGTAACAATAAGGCTTTACCAGAACTACCCAATAAAAAATCATTTGGGTAATAAAACATAAGGCCAATACCGATAACAGAATTATTTCTATCAAACTAACCATTTTTATATATTTTTAATATCTATATTATATCCGAAAAATAAGCTTTCGGTAGTTTCCGGCAATTGTATTGCATGGCCATGATTTCCCCGTAAGCACCTGCCGATCGCAATGCAATATAATCTCCTCTCTGCGCTTTGTTTATTTTAACCGCTTTGGCAAAAGTATCGGACGATTCGCAGATAGGTCCTACCACATCGTAAATATCTTGCGTTTCGTCGGACGAAAGGTTTTCAATCTTGTGATAAGCATCGTAAAAAGCCGGTCGGATCAGGTCGGTAAAACCTGCGTCAAGAACAACGAATCTTTTGAAAGCGCCTTCTTTCACGTACAAAACCTTGGAAATTAGGGAACCGCATTGTCCGACAACCGAGCGGCCGGGTTCAAAATGGACTCTCTGACCGGGTCTTGCCGGAAAATATTTGTGGAAAACTTCAAACCATGCTTTGAAATCAGGGATGGGATTGCTGTTAGGATGTTTATAATCAATGCCCAATCCGCCTCCGAAATTAATGTTCTCCAAAAAAATCCTGCGCTGAGACAAGTACCGTTCCAATTCGACCGCTTTCACAAAAAGCCCTGCAAACGGTTCCATCTCAGTAATTTGAGAACCGATGTGAAAATGAATGCCGGTTAATTTCACAGACGGAAGGGCGTCTATTTTGTCTATAACCTTATCTATCTGGGCAATATTGATTCCGAATTTATCTTCCTTCGTTCCCGTCGTAATGTGATGATGCGTATGGGCGTCCACTTCGGGGTTGATTCGAATGGCCACATTGGCAGTTTTGCCTTTCGCTGCCGCCAACTCGTTGATGACTTCCAATTCGGGGATAGATTCTACGTTGAAACAGGAAATATTTTTGTCCAATCCGAGGTTGATTTCCCAATCGGCTTTTCCAACTCCGGCGAATACAATCTTTTCTGCGGAGAAACCGGCTTTTAGTGCGGCTTGGATTTCTCCTCCGCTTACACAGTCAGCCCCGAGTCCGGCTTTACTGATGGTTGATAGCATACGTGGATTTGCATTGGCTTTTACGGCATAATGAATATGGTAATTGTATTTGTTTGCTTCATTAGTAATGTCTTCCAGAGTTCTTTTCAGAACCTCCATGTCGTAATAGTAAAACGGCGTTTGTAAATCTCGAAATTTTTCTATAGGAAATTGTTTATTCATTATTTATATGTTTGTTAATCAATAATCTATTTATTCAAAACAAGTTGTCGCTCAAAGCCTGTAAAGCTTGTTTCTTATCTTTGGAATCAATCAGGAAAGAAATATTGTAATTGCTTCCTCCATAAGAAATCATCCGTACCGGAATATCTTTGAGGGCATTCACCGCTTTGGACCCGAAACCCAGATTGCTCCAATCCAAATC
>JAISXN010000077.1 GCA_031270525.1 Candidatus Symbiothrix sp.
AAAGCTTGACGCATGGTTTCCACGCAGTCTTGCGGACCGAGATAGGCAGCTTCGGCCGCTTTTTGCGCTACGTTACTGGGACTTGAAGTATATTGCCCCTGCAGCTTGTTGCAAGCAGCGGCAATCTGTTGGGGAGCGGCAATCCAACCCAAACGCCAGCCTGTCATCGCGTATGCTTTGGAAACTCCGTTTACGATAACCACTCGTTCGCGGATATTTTCGAATTGGGCGATGCTCTCATGTTTCCCGATATAATTGATGTGTTCGTAAATTTCGTCGGAAATAACAATTATATGGGGATATCCGGCCAAAACATCCGCCAAACCTTTTAATTCCTCTTTTGAATAAACGCTTCCGGTAGGATTGCAGGGCGAACAAAGAATAAACGCTTTCGTCCGGGGTGTAATTGCAGCTTTCAACTGGGCCGGCGTAATCTTGAAATCCTGTTCGATACCTGTCGTAATAACCACATTGTGACCTTCCGCCAATTTTACCATTTCAACGTAACTTACCCAATAAGGTGCAGGTATAATCACTTCATCGCCCGGATTGATAATGCACAAAAGTACGTTGCAAACCGCTTGTTTAGCGCCATTGGAACAAACAATCCGGTCGGGTTTATAATCCAAACCATTTTCCTTCTTTAATTTACCGGCAATCGCATTTCTCAGGGAAAGAAATCCGGGGACAGGAGCATAGAAAGAGAAATTATCGCTAATGGCTTTTTTCGCGGCTTCTTTAACAAAATCCGATGTGAAAAAATCGGTTTCTCCCACGCTCAAATTAATAATATCGAATCCCTGAGCTTTCAACTCGTTGCTTTTTTGAGACATGGCTAAAGTCTCGGAGGAAGACAAGGCAGCCAGACGTTCGGACACTTGTGACATAATAATTAGAATTTATTGCTTTTGGGAAGCAAAAGTAGTAAAAAAAATGGAGATATAAGTTATCTTCGGAATGAAAAGTGTAATTTGCATTCCGAATAATTTCTACTAAAAACGTCCTAAAACTTTTTAACAAACATGTCTGTCACTGTATAGGTGACGGACACTAATTTTATCGCATTGTAATACAATTAGTTACAAAGAAAATGTTTACAAAGTTGTTAAGCTAAATGTTAATATTGGTTAACACCAATTTAAAAAACATCTGTAAAATATTGAGTGTAAGTTTATTACGGTCATTAAAAAAAACAACTATTAGTTAAACATTGCTGAGTTACGTTTATAATCAATTAGTTAAGCCATGTTTTAACGAAAATTTGCATTTGCAAATTGACTGTTCGACAGGCTCCCCGGACAGGGAGAAATTCAATCAATAGGATAGTAATCAATCAATTAAATATTTGTACCTTTGTTGCGAATTGAATATGATAAACGGTAGTGTCCGTCACCTATACAGTGACAGACAGGGTTGTTAAATGTTTTAAGGCATTTTCAGGTGAAATAATTTAGAACGCAAATTTCGGCTAAATCTTTTTTTGAGGCGGTATTGCCTTTTTCAATTGCCGCCGGTTTAAACCGACGGCAATTGGAAAAGATAATAGCGCCTCAAAAAAAGATTGAGCCTGTTCGTGTGAAATTTGTAGATATTATTTATTATTCTTACATTTGCAATTACATTTTTTTAACAAAATGAAAGAAGTAGTTTTTGTTCGTCAAAATAGAAGCAAGTGGAAACGTTATGAGGATTGTCTGAGGCAGATAAAGGAACAATCGCCCGACGCTCTGGCGGATATTTACATCGACCTTACCAATGATTTGTCTTTCGCACAGTCTCATTATCCCAATTCGCGCATTCATTTCTATCTGAATAATCTTTCGGCAAAGGTGCATCAATATATTAATCGGAAGAAAAAGGAAAATTTTTCACGGATATTTACCTACTGGAAAACGGAAGTGCCTCAAGTTATGTATGATGCGCGGAAAGAGTTGTTGTACTCGTTCTTGATTTTTGTCGCAAGCATGATTATCGGTATTTACTCGACGGCTTATGACAAAGACTTTCCCCGTCTCATCATGGGAGACCATTATGTGGATATGACCCTGCAGAATATTGCTGATGGGAAACCGATGGGCGTTTACGCAAGGACAAATGAAAGTGTTATGTTTTGGGGAATTACGATAAATAATGTACGGGTTTCCTTTTTCGCTTTTGTTTCGGGGATCCTCACTTCGATCGCTACGGCTTATCTTTTGATTTCCAATGGGATAATGGTTGGCTGTTTCCAATATTTCTTTTATGAACAAGGATTGTTGCGGGAATCTTTCCTTGCCGTTTGGCTTCACGGAACATTGGAAATATCTGCAATCATTGTAGCCGGAGCAGCGGGAATTGCGATGGGAAACGGCTGGTTGTTCCCGGGAACTTACACCCGAATGGAATCATTCCGGCGAAGCGCTAAAAGAGGCGCTAAAATTGTCGTTGGAACCATTCCTGTTTTTGTGACTGCCGGTTTTATTGAGTCGTTCGTTACGAGGCATACCGGACTTCCGGATGGAATACGCCTGACAATCATCGGTTTATCCCTGTTTTTTGTGATTTTTTATTACATCTGTTACCCTCGGATGATAAATATACAACATAATTATTAATTATTTACATTATGGAAAGAATTGAATTTTACAGGAACCGGACTTTAAGCGAACGCTTTTCCGTTTCGGTTGATTTTTTGAAACAGAATTGGAAAGTATTGTATAAGAATATTTTAATCGGAGCGATTCCTTTAGGAATCGTTGTAGCATTTTTGGCGCAGTATTATCAAGAATCGACATTACTCAATATTTATTCCGGTAATGTGAACACAACTATCTATTTTATAGCTTTATACATTGTGTTTGCAGTGATATTGAATATTTATTTGAATGCAATGACCGGGGCTGTTTTAAAGAAATACGGTGAAGGCCATTTAACGCCCGCAACCGGTTGGAGCGATTTAAGCAGAACCATGCTTTCTTTGAGCGGTAAAACCTTTGTTATCGGTTTACTCATATGTGGAGTAATTATAGTATTCGCTCTTATTTTAGCGTTAATATTCAGTTTTCTTGCCGACGGGGGCACTTTGGGGGCAATGGTTGTGACAGGGGCTGTAATGTTTATTCTGTGTATCGTTTTAATAGCTTTTCTTCCTTCATTGTCCCTGACGTTATTTCCCGCTTATTTCTCCGGAACAGGGAACCGGAAATCCCTAAAAATCGCTTTCGGCATGGGATTCAGAAATTGGGGAAATGTATTTGTAACCATCTTATTGGCCGGTATCATTCTGTATGTAATCATTGTGATTTTTTCCGCTCCTAAATTGATTCTGGCGCTATTTTCTCCGGGGGAAATTGGTGTTTTAACATTTCTATCCGGTTTTCTTGCCATTTTGGGCAATATATTGACATATCCTGTATTTTTCATTTTTATTGCTTTTCAATATTTTTCGATTGTGGAAAGCGAACAAAGTCTTTCCTTGCAATCCAAAGTAGATGAATTTGAAAATTTGTGAGAAAGCTGTTGTTCATATTGATACTCTTTTCCGGTGGTTTCGTTTCGGCAAACGGAGCGGTAGATTCGTTATTTTACGCTCCGGACGAATTTCTGAAAGTACAACCGGTTCAATATGATACGCTGACTTACGATAAATTCAAACGGCAGAAATTTTACAATTATTACGAAATCAGGCAGGAAACGAAATCGCTTTACCGGATGATATTGGATTGGATTAATGATTGGTTATCCGATAAATATCGCAGAACGATAACTTCTCAAACGTTCGATATCATATTGTGGGCGGTGGGGATTCTTTTCATCCTTATCACCGGAGTGATTATCTATAAGAATAAAACAGGACTTTTCTATGTTTCCCCAAAGAAAAAAATCGTTTATTCAATTGAAGATGAAGATATTGAAGGACAAAATTTTGACCGTCTCATCGAATCGGCTGTTCACAGGGAACGATTTGCCGAAGCTATTCGTTGGCAATATCTGAAGACTCTGCAGGTGCTTCATGAGAAAGAATGTATTGCGTATGAGGCATTTAAGACCGTTAACGAATATGCGTATGAAATACAGGACAGCGAATTGAGAAGTTTGTTCCGTGATTTGTCGAAAGAATTTATCTATTTCCGTTACGGGAAAGGAGTGGCGGGGAAAGAAATCTTTTCCGTATTTCAGTCTGAAAGCGAAGAACTTATAAAAAGGATTGCCGGATGACGAAAAGAATAATCTATATTGGTTTTATTGTTGTTTTGTTTCTTCTGTTGTACCGGTCGAATAAAGATAGCAACATCCAATATTTGTGGAAACCGACTTTCAAGACGACGGATAAACAACCTTTCGGGGCTTATGCTTTGGATAAGATGCTGTCTTCTTCCTGGGAAAACGATTATTACCATAATTACGAAAACATTTGGGATTTGTGTTCCGACACAACAAATATTTATTACAACTTGTTGATTATCGCCAATGAATTTCAAATCGACCGGTACGAGTATGAAATACTTTATAAATACATTGAACATGGAGGTTCGGCTGTAATTGTTGCCGGCGAATTTTCATCGGACATCGAAATACCTTTTAATCTACGAACGAATTTCCATGTCTTTTGGAATGAACTTCTTATTCAACTCAATATAAAACAATCTTCCGAACTCGTCCGGTTCACAGCGCCTAACCTGAAGGATGAAATCTGCAAAGTTCCCATCTCGGCAGTGAATCGTCATTTTGAATCGCTTGACACAATGAACTATAAACATATTGATTCTGTTTTTGCGATTTCGGAAATTCACGATACTTCCGGAACGGCTGCAAAAAATCGCCGGAAAATTCTGAGTCTCCGCTATCAAATCGGAAAAGGGAATCTGGTTCTGGCCTGCAATCCTTTGTTATTTACTAACTATGGGATACTAAACGATTCAATTAACACTTATGTCTGGAATCATCTGGCTTATTTGCAAGGCCGTGCTTTGATTCGAACCGAATATTACGAAGCCGGTTCGCAAGGCGCTCAAAGTCAATCCCCATTCAGGGTAATTCTGAGCGAACGGTCGTTGAGATGGGCGTTTTACATCACATTGATTTGTATTGCCGTTTTTATGATTTTCACGGCGAGACGGAAACAAAAAGCGATTCCGGTTATCAAACCGCCGGCTAACAGGAGCTTGGAATTTGTCCGTTCCATTGCAGGGCTTTACCTTCAAAAGAACAACAATGCCGATATAATCCTGAAAAAGCAGATTTATTGGGGCGATGCACTGAAACGGAAATATGGCATAGACGTCGTTAACGAACCGCACGATTATGACTTTTATAAACGGGTTGCGGCTAAGACCCGTACCGATGTAAATGAGGTGCGAAGGTTGTTTATTGATTTGGGAGTTATCGACGCCGGGACTTTTGTTTCGGATGAGGAGATGATGGTTTTGATTGAGAGGATGAATCAGTTATAAATGGAAAAATTATTATAAACTGCTCGGTTAGGTGCAGGTGTTTTATGGAACAATTTGTTTCAAATGTGCCACATAATAAAACGGTATGTTGTACAATTCATAAGTTTTGCCATCCGGTAATGTAATTTCGTCAATAGAAAAATTGCCTGACCATACTCGAACAGCAGTTTTTGCCGTAGAATTTTCCATAAATATTTGCAGCGATTTCAGTTTGGCATTTACTCCCGATTTTACTTCAACAGGGTAAATCTTACCATCTTTTTGAACTAAAAAATCAATTTCTGCATCTGACCCTTTTTTCTCTCGTACCCAATATTTTCGTTTGGTTGAAACATTGTGATTGTTTGCGATAAGTTCCTGTGCTACGATCTGTTCTGCAATGTCGCCACGCCAAACGTCTAAAATATCTTTTGCTCCGAAAATCTCCTTTTGAATGTCTGCTACATAATTCACAATTCCTGCATCAAGCCATATCAATTTTGGTGAGCGTTTCAGTTCGGCAGTTAGAGGTATTACTGTATTTACGGTTGGATAAACGAGTTCTAAAAGCATTGTTTTTTCCAAAGTGCGAAACGCCTCGCCAACTTCGCGTGCTTTGTACGAAGAACCTGCAAAACTACCGAGCGAGATGCGTTGTGCAGCAAAAGACCAACCTTCCTGCAAAACATAGCGAATAACATTTTTCATCGTTTCGTTGCGAGCATATTTTTCAACATCGTCTTTGTACCCTGTAAGTAGGGTTTCAAAAATATCATTCAGCGTTACTAAATCTTTGTTTTTGGCATAATGAGCCACAATTTCAGGCATCCCGCCGATAAGGGTGAAAGTGTTGAATAAATCCATTGTTTTTTCGTGCAAAACATCGGGAACATTACAGTTTTTAACGGCTTTTGAGAGTTCTGTTTCACCAATAGCGACTAAAAATTCATCAAAACAGCAAGGGTGAATTGCCAAATATTCTACTCGCCCGACAGGAAAAGAAATATGCATGTCGATTAAACTTTCAAGTAGCGAACCTGCTGCAATAACATATAAATCAGGTTTTTGCTCGTAAAAATAGCGAAGCCGGGCAACCGCTGCCGGCGAATTTTGAATTTCGTCAATAAACAGTAAAGTGCGATTTTGCAAACGAGGTTTGTTGCAATACAGATAAATTGCTGTCAGCAAATCGTCAATTGCTTTGTCCGTGTCGAACAAAACTTTTGCCCTTTTGTCTTCAAGGTTGAGATACAAATAAGTATCAAAATTTTCGGCAAACATATTGATAATGCTTGTTTTGCCAACTTGCCGAGAACCGCGTAACACAAGTGGTTTGCGATTTTCCTTTTCTGCCCAAACGGACAATTTTTCTAAAACATTTCTTCTAAACATAATATATTTGTTTCAAAGTAACGGTACAAAGATACAAAAATTGTTTCAAAGTGACGGTGAAAAGATGCAGAAATTGTTTCAAAGTGACGGTGAAAAGATGCAAAAATTGTTTCAAAGTGACGGTGAATTTTAGAAATTTTTGTTTCAAAGTAACGGTAAGAAAGCAAAAACAGCGATAGAATAAAGTTCTACTATTATGTAATATTTTTGAATAAACCTGTTAATATCGCTTTAATTTTTCCCGGGTCAGTCACCAATAATTTATATTCGTCGTCCTGATGATTAAGCTTCGTATTCCGGTACTGCATTTGACCGGTCTTCCAGCTACGAAAAGTCCCATGAAGTTCTTTCAGCCCTGTTCGGCGAATCAAATCCGCTGCATTTTCAGGCTTTACACCCGACCCCGGCATGATGATAATGCGTCCTGCAGCCTTTTCAATCAGTTGGCGGATAACTTCCGCTCCTTCAATGGCCGTGTCATAGCCGCCCGAAGTCAAAATCCGCTCGCATCCAAGGTCGATAATATCTTCCATCGCTTGAAACAAATCGTTGGAACGGTCGAACGCTCGATGGAAAGTAAGGCCCATTCCGTATTGACGCGCTATTTCGACCAATTCACGGTTTCGTTTCCGGTCAATCGTTCCGTCGGGATTCAACATGCCGATGACTACGCCGTCACAACCGGCTTCCCCACAAAAACGGATATCCGATTTCATGATTTCAAATTCCAAACCGGTGTACAGAAAATCGCCGCCGCGGGGACGAATCAATACATACAGTTTGATTTTTAGTTGTTCACGCGCTGTTTTTATTTGGGCTGGGGAAGGTGTTGTTCCTCCCTCCGGAAGGCTTGCGCAAAATTCAATCCTTTGTGCACCGGCCGATTGAGCTATTAAAGCATTTTCTACGGAATCGGCGCAGACTTCGAGAAATAGTTTATTGTCTTGCATAATGCGCAAAGTTACAAGAAATAAATGATATTTTTCACAGATGGATAAAATTTTAAATTCCCGGCCCGTCTTGCAAAAATCAAATAAATCCCGTAATTTTGGCGTTCAAATCGCAATGGTATGATATTCCTTGAAACAAAAGATGTTGTCAAACAATATTCGGGACATTTAGCTCTGGATAAAGTCAGCGTGCAAATTCCAGGGCAAAAAATTTTCGGTTTGTTAGGTCCGAACGGAGCGGGTAAAACCACGTTAATCAGGATTATCACCCGGATCACGGCGCCGGACTATGGCGAAGTTTTATTCAAAAACCGTCCGTTGGCTTATGAAGATATTTTCAATATCGGCTATCTTCCCGAAGAAAGAGGTTTGTATAAGAAAATGAAAGTCGGCGAACAAGCCGTTTATCTGGCTCGGTTGAAAGGGCTTCCGGCTTCTGTAGCCAAGGAACGGCTTAAAAAATGGTTTGAAAAATTCGATATTCTTTCGTGGTGGGACAAGAAATTGGAAGAGCTTTCGAAAGGAATGCAACAAAAGGTGCAATTCATTATCACTGTTATACATGAACCCGAATTACTTATTTTTGACGAACCTTTCAGCGGATTCGACCCGATTAATGCGGAGCTGTTGAAAAATGAGATTCTTCAATTGAAAGAACGAGGAAAAACCATCATTTTTTCCACCCACAACATGGCTTCAGTCGAAGAAATTTGTGATGAAATCGCCTTAATTGACAAATCGAAAGTAGTGTTGAACGGTAATGTCAATCAAATTCGTAACGACCATAAACAACATATTTTCAAAATTCATACCGAAAACGAAAATTTGATTGCGGACGAGGCGCTTTATGAAATTCTGGAACAAGGAAAAGATTCCCGGAATTATGTGTTCAGGGTAAAGAAATGCGAACATGTTTCCAATTCGGAATTTCTTTCCAAGCTATTGAAAAACAACGAGATTACTTCATTCGAAGAGGAAGTTCCTTCCATGAATGATGTTTTCATCCAAACGGTAAATCAAACGCAAGCTAATAAATAACGAGGTATGGCGCTTAACTCAAAAATAGGAATTGTGATTCAACGGGAATATCTGACTCGTGTGAAGAAAAAATCATTTATCTTCATGACGATTTTGATGCCGATTTTGTTCATCGGATTAAGTATGATCACTTTTTTTCTTGCAACGATAAACGAAGGAAAAGCCAAAGTCATTGTTGTTGCTGATGAAACCGGAGAATATTTTCCGGTGTTGAAAAGTACCGGCCAGTATCAATTCATTGAGTCTAAGACGGGATTTCAGGAATTCAGGAAAAATTCCGACGAATCGGTTTATGCAACTTTGGTTATCACCGGTGATTTGTTGAAGAATCCGGACGCGATAACGTTGTATTCAGCCAAAACGGTAGTCAGCAGTGCGGAAGAAACCATTACTTCCGAATTAAATAATTATTTGAGCGATAAAAAGTTGGAATCATATAATATTCCGAATCTCAAGCAGATTATTGAAGACAGCAAAATCCAACTGAACCTCAAATCCGTCAAATGGGACGACGAAACCGGAAGTGAAACGCAAACTTCGTCCACAATGGTTTCTGTTATCGGTATGGTATTTACGTTCCTGATTTACATGTTTATCATGATCTATGGCGGTATTGTGATGCAAGGCGTAATGGAAGAAAAAAACAACCGGATTGTGGAAGTAATTGTATCGTCGGTTAAACCGTTCGATTTGATGATGGGAAAATTAGTTGGTATCGGTTTGGTTGGTCTGACGCAATTCGGCATTTGGATTCTTCTTTTGCTTGGCGTTCAAACAGGAGCGTTCGTGTTTTTAGGTAACTCGGAGGTTTTTCAAACCATAAATGCCTCGCTTGGAGCCATAAACATTGTAGAACTCTCCTTGTATTTTATCCTGTTTTTCATCGGTGGATACCTGATTTATTCCTCGTTGTTTGCGGCAATCGGTGCGATTATCAACAGTCCGGAAGACTCCCAGCAATATATGACGCCCATCACCATTCTGATTCTGTTTGCTTTCTACACAGGTTTTTACAGCGCACAAAATCCCGATGGACCTTTGGCGTTCTGGACATCTTTATTCCCTTTTACGTCACCGATTGTGATGATGGTTCGCATCCCTTACGGAGTACAATGGTGGGAATTGTCGCTATCCATTATCCTGCTGTTCGGAAGCGTATTTTTTGTCGTTAAAACAGTGGCCAAAATATACAGGGTCGGCATTTTGATGTATGGGAAAAAACCCACATATAAGGAATTAACGAAATGGCTGAAATATTAATGTTGACAGGAAAAAATAGAACAAAAATCTTTGAAGAATGAAAAAATAATTAGTACATTTGTGATAATTATTTATCCATTAATCATAAAAATAAAGTTAGTATGAAAAAGATTTGCATGATTATTTTCAGTGCTGCGTTAATTGCTTTATTTGCAGCATGTTCCCAAGCGAAAAAGGACGAAAATAAAGTGAAAGAAGCCGTTGAAAGCGTAGCTAAAGAAGCTACTGAAGCAATTGAAGAGGTGAAACAGGAATTAAAAGAAGAAATTTCCACCGTCAAACCTGATGAAGCGTTAAAAGCTTTTCAAGCTTACGTTAAAGACTATGCAGAAGCTTTCAATAACATCACGAAAGATCCTGCAAAATTCAGTAAACTTGCCGGTCAGTTACAAGACAAAGTAGCTGAAATAGAAAAAATTAAATCAACATTTACTAAGAAACAACTTGAGGAATATCAAAAGACAAGAGACCTTATTAATAAAGTGAATAATGCAGGGAAATAAAGAATTGAGAATATTTTCCT
>JAISXN010000102.1 GCA_031270525.1 Candidatus Symbiothrix sp.
GTGATTGTCCGTCATTTGCGCTTCCGTATCGGTACAATGATTGATCCCGCCACAGGCGAACCCGATGCAAGCGGCAAAGGCTCAATCGGTATCGAAAACGCAAGCAACTGGATTATCGACCATTGTACTTTCGGATGGAGCGGCGAAGAAAACATGACCATTTACGACAACCGGAATACCACCATCCAATGGTGTATCATCCACGAAGGTTTGTACCAATCGGGACACGACAAAGGAAATCGCGGGTACGGCATGCAATGGGGCGGACAGAATGCCACTTTTCATCACAATCTTCTGGCGCACAATCACAATCGAACGCCGCGTTTCAACGGCGCCCGCAGCAACGACATCAATGTGCTGATTGATTATGTAAACAATGTAAATTACAATTGGGGCAAAGCCAATTCGTGCTACGGCTCGGATATTGAAAAAACAAGCAATAAAACCAATTTCGTAAACAACTACTACAAACCCGGCCCGGCGCGTCCCGGAACAAGTTCTTCGTATTTTACCCAAAGTTCTTTTGCGAGCAGCCAAACTACCGCTAAAATAGCGCTTTGGTACATGAACGGAAATTATATGGAAGGCTCCGCTAATACGGCTAAAAATGCGGATAACTATTTAGGATTGGACGCCGGCGCTTATGTTTCCAAAGGTATTCCCGCCACGGCATTAAGGTCTGAAACACCGTTTGAAATCACTTATCCGGTAACTGCCGAAACAGCGGAACAAGCCTACGAAAGCGTCTTGGCAGGCGCCGGCTCATTCCCGCGCGACGCAGTCGATCTGCGTATTGTCAATGAAGTGCGGACAGGCACAGCTTCAGGCTCAGGCGCTTTCGGAACGGGAAAAGGAATTATTGATAATCCGGACGCTGTGGGCGGGTACCCCGAATATCAAACCTACAACACAGTCATCGACGCCGACCACGATGGCATGGACGATGCGTGGGAAACAGCCAACGGTCTGAATCCGTCCGACGCCGAGGACCGTAACCGGCTGACTATGTCCGGTTATACTGCACTTGAAGTTTACCTGAACGGTCTGGCAGGCGAAAATATCAACCTGATTTTTGATTGCGATTATGTCGTAGCCAAAGACGGAAGCGGGGACTTTACAAGTCTGCAAGCGGCGATAGACGCTTCCCCCGATAATGAACTCCGTAGAATTTATGTTAAACAGGGAATTTACGAGGAAAAAATACTAATCGGCTCTCATTCGAAAACTTCGGCAAAAATCCTCTCTATCACAGGGGAAGATGCGAACAACACTATCATAACATGGAACGATTACAACGGGAAAACAATCGCTTATGATGGTAAAACCGTAACTTCCGGCACTCCTCAATCCGCTACTTTTACGGTAAACGCCACGGATTTCTATGCCGAAAACTTGACCATACGGAATACTTATACCGAAAAACAGGCGGTGGCGTTGTATAACGTGGCCGACCGTCAAGTATTCAAAAATTGCCGTATCATCGGATACCAGGATACTCATTACCTGAAAAAGGGGCGACGCGCCTATTTTTATAATTGCTACATCGAAGGCGCAACCGACTATATTTGTGCAGGCGGTACGGCGCTTTTTGAAAACTGTATTTTGCATAGTTTGAAAAACGGTTCATATATTACAGCTCCCGAAGACATTACGATATACCGGACGGAAAACGGCCGGAAATATTACTACGGATTTGTATTCCTGAACTGCCGCTTGACGTCGGAGCCGGGCGTTGATGTTTATCTCGGACGTCCCTGGCAAGAAACCGCTTCTTCCGTATTCCTGTCTTGCACGATGGAAAACATCAAACCGGAAGGATGGTCGGTTTGGTCGGGTAACAACAACCATTTAACTTCCTTTTTCGCCGAATACGACAGCAAAAATCAGGATGAAAGCGCTGCCGACGTTTCTCAACGAGTCGGTTGGAGTTACCAGCTGACGCCGGAAGAAGTAAGTTCTTATTACAAACGCGAAGATGTCTTTTCGCATGAAAATTTCACTACGCCTTTCAATCCCTTCCCGGTAGAAACAGCCATAGAAAAACCGTTTTTTACAACAAATATGTATTCCGGTCCGATAGCCGGATATGATTTGTATTCCCTTACCGGACATATAATATTGCGTCGTTCGGAAAATAGTATCCCAACCTCTTTTCCCGGCATTGCACAGGGATTATATATCTTGAAAATTAAAGGCGAAAACGGACATATTTTCAGTAAAAAGATTCAGGTAAAATAATTTTATTAAAAAAACAAAAAGATGAAATTGAGATTTATCAGTGTATTGATGGGGCTATTGGTATGTACCACCGCTTTTGCGCAATACCCCAAAATCACTTCGGAAGTAGCCGCTCAATCCGGCGAACTCCTCCGTAAAGCCGGCGCCGCTTCCGATGCTGCTTGGGAAAAAGCGTTGCCTGTCATCGAGCAGGAAGCGCGGGAAGGCAAGCCTTATATTCCCTGGGCAGCCCGTCCTACCGATTTACCGCAGGCCGCTATCCCTGCTTTCCCCGGAGCGGAAGGCGGAGGCAAATACAGTTTCGGCGGACGCGGAGGCAAAGTCATTGCCGTCACGAACCTGGACGACAGCGGTCCCGGCTCGTTCCGCGACGCCTGCGAACAGGGCGGGGCGCGGATCGTCGTATTCAACGTAGCCGGCGTCATCCGTTTGACAAGTCCGGTCATCATACGGGCGCCTTACATTACCATTGCGGGACAAACAGCTCCCGGCGACGGCATTTGTATCGCAGGGGAAACCGTTTGGTGCAACACCCACGATGTAGTCATCCGTCACGTCCGTTTCCGCCGCGGGGAAACCTGGGTGGGACGCCGCGATGATTCTTTCGGCGGAAATCCCATAGGGAATATCATGATCGACCACGTTTCGGCAAGTTGGGGATTAGACGAAAATATCTCGTTCTACCGTCACATGTTCAATCCGGGCGACGGCTCGAAAGAACAGAAACTCCCGACTGTAAACGTAACTATCCAAAATTCAATCTCTTCGCAAGCATTGGATACCTA
The DNA here is from genome assembly GCA_031270525.1 of Candidatus Symbiothrix sp. Taxonomy (GTDB): domain Bacteria; phylum Bacteroidota; class Bacteroidia; order Bacteroidales; family Azobacteroidaceae; genus Azobacteroides. Next base: position 3,024 of record JAISXN010000102.1, read on the forward strand.
TAACCATTCTTTCGGAAGTACGCTCGGAGGTGAAAACTGCGCTTTCATGCGTAACCTTTGGGCGAATAATGCCGGACGCAATCCGTCTATCGGATGGAACGGCATTTTCAATTTCATCAACAACGTAATATACAACTGGGTACACCGTTCGTCCGACGGCGGCGACTATACAGCCCTCTACAATTTCATTAACAATTACTACAAACCCGGCCCCCTGACCCCGAAAGATTCACCGGTCGGGCATCGTATCCTGAAACCCGAATCGGGCAGGAGCAAACTCGGTTATTACGTTTTCGGCCGCGTCTATGCCGACGGAAATATCGTTGAAGGTTTTCCAAAAGTAACAGCCGACAACTGGGACGGCGGTATTCAGGTGCAAAACCAGCCCGATACCGAAACTTATACCGCCAATATGAAGTGGAACCGGCCTTTTCCGGTCGAAAATCCGTTCCCCATCATGAGCGCACAGGAAGCTTACGAATTTGTGTTGGACAATGCCGGCGCTACTTTCCCGAAAAGGGACGTCGTAGATGAACGAATCATCAAACAAGTTCGCACAGGCGAAGTTTATTACGATAAAAGCGTAAAACCAGAAGAATTTTATCAGTTTGAACATCGCCGTTTGCCGGCCGATTCGTATAAACACGGAATCATCACCGATGTACGGCAAGTCGGCGGCTATCCCGAATACAAAGGCGTTCCGGTTAAAGACGGCGACAGCGACGGTATGCCCGACGATTGGGAAAAGAAATACGGATTGAATCCGGACGATCCTTCCGACGCTGTCAAAGACCTGAACGGCGACGGATACACCAATATCGAAAAATATATCAACGGTATCGACCCTGTCCGAAAAACGGATTGGACGAAGCCGGAAAACAATAAAGATACCCTTTTTGGGAAAAAGAGTTTGATTTAGGAATTCATCTTACACAAGTTCCCCTGCCCCCACCCATGCTCGGCGAAGGCTCCAGCCTTCGTCGAAGCTAAAAGCAAGGCTATAGCCTTGCAAAACAAAACAAGCCGGAGGCTTGCTTTTAACCCGACGAAGGCCGGAGCCTTCGCCGAGCAGGAATAAACTCGAAGCTAAAAGCAAGGCTATAGCCTTGCAGAACAGAACAAGCCGGAGACTTGCTTTTAACCCGACGAAGGCTGGAGCCTTCGCCGAGCAGGGACAGGGATAAACCTGTTAATTAATTACAAATGAAAAATTGGTTTTTAATTCTGCTTTTTCTCGGAATAAGCACATGCCATTTACAGGCACAGCTAAAGCCGGACAGTTTGGGAAATCAAATCCCCGACTTCTCTTATTGCGGCTATCAAGCCGGCAATGTCCCCATTCCCGGCGTACCGGTAAAAATCGTAGTCCCGGTTGTGAAAGGCGACGCGACGCCTTACATTCAGGAAGCGATAGACCGTTTGGCAAAACTGCCTTTGGATAAAAACGGTTTCCGTGGCGCCGTACTGCTACATCCGGGCGATTATTCCGTAAACGGAAACATTCAAATCAACGCTTCCGGAATAGTATTGCGCGGCAGCGGCGCAAACGCCACCCGCCTGATTGCCGCCGGAAAAGACCGCCGCACGCTTATCTGCATCGAAGGAAAAAACGACCGGAAAACCGGCCGAGATACTTTCGCCGTAGCAGACAATTATGTACCCGCAGGCGCAATGGAATTGCAAATAACCGGAAAACATCCGCTCAAAGCGGGCGATAAAATCCTCATCATTCGTCCTTCCACCAAAGAATGGATAGAAACCTTAGGTACCGCCCATTTCGGCGGTGGAATCACAGCCTTGGGATGGAAGCCCGGCGAACACGATTTGTTTTTCGACCGTACCGTTACTTCGGTCAAAGCCGGATGCATCACATTCGACGCCCCATTGACAACGGCTTTGGATAAAAAATTCGGCGGAGGTTACCTCCTATCCTACCAATGGGAAAACCGCATCAAAAACGCCGGCGTCGAAAATTTGAGCTGTATTTCCGAATACGACGCCCAAAACCCCAAAGACGAAGCGCACGCCTGGATAGCCGTCAACATCGCCAACGCTTGCGACGCTTGGGTGCGGAACGTCATTTTCCGCCATTTTGCAGGATCGGCCGTATTCGTACAGGAAACTGTCAAACGTATCACAGTAGAAAACTGCAAATCTTTGGAACCGGTTTCCGAAATCGGCGGCCAGCGCCGGAATACTTTTTTCACAATGGGACAGCAAGGCTTGTTCCAACGCCTTTATTCCGAATACGGCTATCACGATTTTGCCACAGGTTTTTGCGCTCCCGGACCCAACGCTTTCGTACAATGCCACGCTTATTTGCCGTATAATTACAGCGGCGCAGTAAGCAGTTGGGCGTCGGGCGTACTGTTCGACATTGTAAATATAGAAGGCAACGCCTTGCGTTACGCCAATTTATATCAAGACAACCAGGGCGCCGGCTGGAATGTAGCCAACAGCGTTTTCTGGCAATGCGCTCCTTCGCTGATAGAGTGTTTCGCCCCGCCTACAGCCATGAATTGGGCATTCGGTTCATGGTCGGAATTTTCCGGCAACGGCTATTGGGAAAGCAGCAATAATCACATACAGCCGCGCAGCCTGTACTATTCGCAGTTAGAAAAACGACTGGGGAAAAATTACGTCGACCGTTCCATGCTGATTCCCGTCAATACCAGCGCCACAAGTTCGCCGACAATCGAACAGGCACGCGAACTGACCGATGCGTCCGGGATTCCGGCAATCGCCCTGTCCGAATGGATAGATAAATTAATTGCCGAAGATTCCCTGTACAA
>JAISXN010000116.1 GCA_031270525.1 Candidatus Symbiothrix sp.
TTTTACAAAGACTTGGAATTTGGTACGGGAGGCCTTCGCGGAATCATGGGCGTCGGTTCGAACCGGATGAATAAATACACGGTAGGCGCAGCTACGCAAGGTTTGGCAAATTATTTGAAAAAGGAATTTGCTGCTTTGCCGGAAATCAGCGTGGTAATCGGTCATGATTGCCGGAACAATAGCCGCCTGTTTGCCGAAATTTCGGCAGATATTTTTTCGGCTAACGGGATAAAAGCCTATTTATTTCCCGATTTGCGTCCGACCCCGGAAGTAAGTTACGCCATTCGCAAGTTGGGATGCCAGAGCGGAATTGTGATTACGGCTTCGCATAATCCCAAAGAATACAACGGTTACAAAGCCTATTGGAACGACGGCGCACAAGTGATTGCTCCGCACGACCGGAATATTATTGCCGAAGTCAATAACATTTCTTCCGTGAAAGAAATTAATTTCAAGAAAAATCCGGTTTTGATTCGGATGCTCGATGAAAAGATTGATAAACAGTTTATTAATGACTTGTTGTCGATTTCTTTATCGCCCGAAGCCATTGCCCGGCACAAAGATATTAAAATTGTATATACGCCGATTCATGGTACCGGAATCACTTTGATTCCCGATGCTTTGAAAGCCTTGGGATTTACGAATGTCATTCATGTTCCCGAACAAGATGTGGTGAGCGGCAATTTCCCAACCGTAGTTTCTCCGAATCCCGAAGAAGCTGCCGCTTTGAAAATGGCGGTAGATAAAGCCATTGAAACCGGAGCCGATTTGGTAATGGCTTCCGACCCGGACGCCGACAGGGTAGGCGCTGCTGTTCGCAACGAGCAGGGCGAATTTGTCCTGTTGAACGGAAACCAGACTTTATTGATTTACATTTATTATCTGATTACTCGTTGGCGGGAATTAGGTAAACTGAAAGGAAACGAATACGTGGTGAAAACCATTGTTTCAACCGAATTGGTAAAAACCATAGCCAAAAAGAACGGCGTAAAATTGTACGACTGTTATACCGGATTCAAGTGGATTGCCGATGTAATGCGTCAAAATGAAAATAAGGAAACATATATCGGCGGTGGAGAAGAAAGTTATGGTTTCTTAGCCGAAAACTTTGTCCGCGATAAAGACGCCGTATCGGGCTGTATGCTTCTGGCTGAAATTGCAGCCTGGGCAGCCGACAGTGGTAAAACCATTTACAGGCTTTTGCAGGATATTTATGTAGAATACGGATTCTCGAAAGAAAAAGGCATTTCGGTTGTCAAACAGGGAAAATCGGGCGCGGAAGAAATCGAAGAAATGATGAAGAACTACCGCCGGAATCCGATGACGGAATTAGCCGGCTCGAAAGTGATTTTCATTAAGGACTTTGCCAGATTGACAGGAAAAGACCTGATTGAAGATGAAACTGTTTCTTTGAATATGCCGACTACTTCCAATGTGCTTCAATATTTTACCGAAGATAAGACCAAGGTTTCCATTCGTCCTTCGGGTACGGAGCCGAAGATAAAATTCTATGTGGAAATTCACAGCGAAGTAGACTCCCGTGAGGATTTGGTTGCCGCCGAAGTTGCTGCCGAAGCCAAGATAGCCGACGTTCGCAAATCTTTGGGAATTTGATTTGAGTAAGCATGAAACAAAAAATAGGAATTTTCTCCGGTTTTTCTCCCGAAACTTTCAAGTTCTTCAACGAATTGAAAGAATACAACTATAAACCATGGTTTGATGAACATAAACCGGTTTACGAGGAAGAAGTGGTTCGTCCCTTAAAAGCCTTGGTTAACAGCATGACTTTGGCTATGTATGCCATTGATCCGCAAATCAATATGAATCCGAATAAAATCGTTTCGAGGATTTATCGCGACGTCCGTTTTTCGAAAGATAAAGCGCCTTACCGGACAGCTATGTGGATTAGTTTCCAGCGTTTATTGACTGATTGGCAGAATTTTCCGGGTTATTATCTGGAAATTTCCGAAAGCGGTTACTCATACGGAATGGGGCTGTATCTTCCCAAAAAGAAAGAAATGGACGCTTTCCGTTCGGCGATTGAATATGACCCGAAACATTTCCGGAAAATGACGGAAAATTTAATTGGGAAACACGGTTTTATTATTGGTGGAGAAGAATATAAACGTCCGATTAATAATAATTTACCGGAATATTTTCAACAATGGGTACAACGGAAAAGCATTTATCTGTACAAACAACTTCCGGTTGGTGAAGAATTGTTTTCGGCAGATTTTGCACATTTTCTGGCAGATGAATACATTTTGTTGCTGCCGCTGTACGAGTATCTGGTTGAGATTTGCGAAGAGTGAGCGGGGTGTGTAATAGAATTTTTCGTATCTTTGCAACAATAATATTTGAATCAACAATATGGAAGCGGTAGTTATACAAACAAGAGGAAAGATATTTATAAATACTTTCCAAACAAATAATTAATTATGAAGCGAATTACATCATTATTTTTATCCTTTTTGTTCTGTTCAATTGCATCGGCAGATGAAGGCATGTGGATGCTCAATAATCTGAAAGAATCCAATTGGTCGAGAATGAGAGAATTAGGATTTTTGTTAAGTCCACAACAATTATACGATACCCTTCAACCGTCTTTGAAAGATGCAGTTGTCCAATTTAACGGAGGATGTACAGGTATCACCGTATCGGACAAAGGTTTGATATTTACAAATCACCATTGCGGTTATGGTGCAATTCAATCGAAAAGTACGGTAGAGAACAATTATCTGCGCGACGGATTTGTAGCAAACACGATGGAAGATGAAATCCCGATTCCCGGCATGTTTGTTCGTTATCTGATTAAAACAACTGATGTTAGCGCCGAAGTGCTTGCCGACATTAAACCGGAAACGGATGAAAAGGCGCGTCTGGAAGAAATCAGGCAAAAAATCTCCGAACTCGAAAAACAATACCGTGTCGATTCTTTGTCCATTACGGCGGAAATAACGCCGTATTTTGCTTATAATGCTTTCTATCTGAATACTTACCAAGTTCTGACCGACATTCGGATGGTTTTTGCCCCACCTTCTTCCACAGGAAAATTCGGAGGCGATACGGACAATTGGATGTGGCCGCGCCACACTTGCGATTTCAGCGTTTTCCGCGCATACATAAATCCCGATAACAAAAAAGGTTACCACGAAGAAAATGTTCCGTTTAGACCCAAATATGTAGCGCCGGTTTCATTAAAAGGTTATAAAGAAAACTCTTTCGCGATGACCATTGGTTATCCGGGACGTACCAGCCGTTATTTATCTTCTTGGGGAGTGGAACAACGCATCAAAAGCCGGAATGAACCGTTGATTGAAGTTCGCGGAATCAAACAGGATATTTGGAACAAAGCTATGTTGCAGTCCGACGCGATACGAATCAAATATGCTTCCAAATACGCGGGAAGTTCCAATTATTGGAAAAATTCCATCGGTATGAACCGCGGTTTAGCAAAAATGCACGTGACTGAACGGAAGCAAGTCCTTGAAAATGAGTTTCGTAAATGGTTGGATGCGAATCCCGGTAAAAGAACCGTTTACGGCTCAACTTTGGAGTTATTGGAGAAAGCTTATACTTCAACCAATGGAATGCAACGGATTTCGACTTACTTGAACGAAGCTGCTTCCGGCGCCGAAATTATCCGCTATGCTTACAGCGCTTCCACAGTGGACATTCCATCTATGAAGAATATGGAGGAATTTTTTGAACAAAAAGTCCGTCCGTCCTACAAAGATTATGAAGCGGCTTTGGACGAAAAAGTATTGGCGGCCATGCTGCAAGTGATAAAAAAGAATGTTCCCGCACAAGAACTTCCGGATATTTTCCAGGAAATAGATAAAAAATACAAAGGAGATTGTGCCCGGTATGCGGCCGGAATATTCAAAAAATCGGTTATCCCTTATCCCGATAAACTGAAAGAAATTTTCTTGAATCCGAAGAAAGCCAAGCAATTGGAAAAAGATCCGGCTGTGCGTCTGGCTAAATCGGTGCGGGAAGTACAGAATAAATATCGCGAATTGGCAGCCGGTGTGCGTCACGATATTATCAAAGGCGAACGGATGTTTTTCGCCGGTTTGGAAGAAATGAAGCCGGAAATAAGCTTTCCGTCCGACGCCAATTTCACAATGCGGATGAGCTACGGAAGCATAGGCGGTTATGTCCCTTATGACGGCGCTTGGTACAATTATTATACGACAACCAAAGGTATTTTTGAAAAATATAAAAAAGATGACCCCGAATTTCATGTTCAGCCTGAACTGCTAAGCATGTTTGGCGATGGAGACTTCGGCGTTTATGGAAACGGCGACGGCACAATGAATACGGATTTTCTTTCCAATAACGACATCACAGGCGGCAACTCGGGAAGTCCCATCTTCGACGGAAAAGGTTGCTTAATTGGTCTGGCTTTCGACGGCAACTGGGAAGCCATGAGTGGCGATATTGCTTTTGAAACTGATATTCAGCGATGTATAGGAGTAGATATTCGCTATGTTTTGTATATGATTGACAAGTGGGGACATAGCGACCGTTTGATGAAGGAAATAAAATTTGAATGAGTAAAATAACGAGCAAGGAATTTTGGGAAAAGATGCGCTTTGAATATAAGCTTTCTTTTCTGAATGAAAATACTTTGGAAGAGGTATTTTCTTTCCGTTTGTCCCGTCTTACAAGTTTTATCATACTGTTTCTGTTTGCCGTTTTTCTGATAACACTCACGTCTTTCGTAATAGTCAAAACCCCGATACGAAACTATTTACCCGGTTATCTTGATTCCGACGTCAGGGAAGAAATGATTAAAAATGCATTGACTGCCGATTCTTTGGAAACGGAATTGGCGGTACAATCCCGGTATCTGGAGAATATCAGGGCTATTTTGCGGGGAGATATGAAAGTGGACGAAGTGCTTACCATAGATTCGATTAGGGATGTCCGCGATATTAATCTCGAAAAATCGGAACGAACTTCCAAATTTGTGAAAAATTATGAAGAAGATGAAAAATATAATCTGAGCGGATTATCTACGGTTGCAAGCGGAGGCGGAAAACCCATGTTTTATAAACCGGTGAAAGGAATGGTATCATCGACATTCAATCTCAGGGAAAAACATTACGGTATTGATATTGCTTCGGCGCCGAGCGAATCGGTCCTGGCGACCATGAAAGGAATGGTTATTTTTACCTGCTTTGATCCTAATGCAGGGTATGTGATTCAGATTCAACATCCTAACGGGTTTGTGTCGGTTTATAAACACAACGCTAAATTATTGAAATCTCAGGGAGATGTGGTTGGTCCGGGGGAAGTAATTGCTTTAGCAGGGAATACCGGTAAATTATCAACAGGAATACACTTGCATTTTGAATTGTGGTTGGACGGAAAACCTGTTGACCCGAGTGAATATATAAATTTTAATTAATGGAAAACGAGAAAAAACAGATAGCCATTTTGGGTTCGACCGGTTCGATCGGCACTCAGGCTTTGGATGTTATTCGCGAAAACCGGGATTTATTTGAAATATATGCACTTACGGCAAATAATAATGTTGAATTATTGATTCGGCAAGCGCGGGAATTTTTGCCCGAAATGGTAGTGATTGCCAATGAAAGCAAATACACGCAGTTGAAAGACGCATTAAGCGATTTGCCCATCAAAGTTTGGGCGGGAGAAGAATCTATTTCACAAGTAGTCCAGGCAGAGCCTATCCAAATTGTTCTGGCTGCAATGGTGGGTTATTCCGGTTTGAAACCGACAATAAACGCTATTCAGGCGGGAAAAACGATTGCTTTAGCCAATAAAGAAACTCTGGTTGTTGCCGGCGAACTGATTATCCGGTTGGCTCTGGAAAACCGGACGCATATTATACCGGTCGATTCGGAACATTCGGCTATTTTTCAATGCTTGGCGGGGGAATTAAACAATCCGGTTGAAAAAATCATTCTGACAGCTTCCGGAGGACCTTTTCGCAATTTTTCGCAGGAACAATTAGCCGTTGTGACCAAGAAAGAAGCTTTGCAGCATCCCAATTGGAATATGGGCGCCAAAGTTACCATTGATTCGGCAACCTTGATGAATAAAGGTTTTGAAATGATTGAAGCAAAGTGGCTTTTTGATGTGGATACGAAGCAAATACAGATTTTGGTGCACCCCCAATCCATTATTCACTCAATGGTCCAATTCGAGGATTCGTCGATAAAAGCACAGTTGGGTTTGCCGGATATGCGCTTGCCGATTCAATATGCATTGACTTATCCACATCGGATTTTTTCAAATTTTGAACGTTTGGATTTCAATAAATTCTCAACTTTAACGTTTGAAGAACCGGATACCCGCAAGTTCCGTAATCTGACGCTTGCCGGCGAAGCCATTGCAAAAGGCGGAAACATGCCTTGTATTCTCAATGCGGCCAATGAAATAGCAGTTGCAGCATTTTTGGAAGATAAAATCAGTTTTCCGGCGATGAGTGAGATAATTGAGAAAACAATGGAACGAGTTTCTTTTATTGCTTCTCCCGGCTTGGAAGATTATATGCAAACCGATGCGGAGGCCAGGGCTAATGCCCTCGCAATGACGCCTGTGATATGAATTTAATTTTTAATTAAGAAATATGGAAACAATATTAATAAAAGCAGCACAATTAATTTTAAGTTTATCAATCTTGGTCATTGTCCATGAATTTGGGCATTTCATTTTGTCTAAGATGTTTAAAGTCAGGGTAGAGAAATTCTATTTATTTTTCAATCCCTGGTTTTCCCTTTACAAATTCAAACCCAAAAACAGTGAGACCGAATACGGAATCGGTTGGTTACCCTTGGGAGGATACGTTAAAATATCGGGGATGATCGACGAAAGCATGGACAAGGAGGCTTTGGCTCAACCGCCTCAACCGTGGGAATTCAGGATAAAACCCGCTTGGCAACGCCTGCTAATCATGGTTGGCGGCGTTTTCATGAATTTTATCCTTGCCTTTTTTATTTATTCCGCTTTGGTTATGAATTGGGGCGACAGTTATATTCCGATTGACAAAACTCCTCTCTATTACAGCGAAGTAGCTCATCAGGCAGGATTTGAAGATGGCGACATTTTACTTTTTGCAGATGGTAAACGTTTAACCCGTTACGACGATTTGGATTTGTTCCGGGTAATAAGTTCCGAAAATGTAACCCTGTTGCGCAATGGACAAGAAGAAACAATTCGTATGCCTGAAAATTTTGAAGAGCAATTTCTGGCTGCAAAAACACCTTTGGCAGATTTTCAGTTTACCCGGATCGACAGTTTGGTTCCAGGTGATAATGCAGAAAAAGCCGGTTTGAAAGTCGGGGATGAAATCCTTTCGGTCAACGGAGTCAATACGGTCGCTTTTGCCCTGCTTTCTAAGGCTTTGTCGGAAAATAAAGATTCCGATGTTCAAATGGTTGTATTAAGAGGAGATGAAAAAATCAAACTGGCGGTGCATGTAAATCCTGACGGAAAAATTGGTTTTTCTCAACAAAGAAAAAATGTCTATACTACCGATAAATATAATTTTTTTCAATCGTTTCCGGCAGGTATTTCTTTGGGGGTCAGGAAAATATCTTTTTATATTCTCCAATTTCGCTTGATTTTTACCAAAGTCGGCATACGGAGTCTCGGAGGATTCGGCGCTATCGGAAATCTTTTCCCCGGCCAATGGAGTTGGCCGGATTTTTGGAATATGACGGCTTTTCTTTCCATCATTCTGGGAATCATGAACTTACTTCCGATTCCTGCGCTCGACGGCGG
>JAISXN010000118.1 GCA_031270525.1 Candidatus Symbiothrix sp.
ATATATCCGAATGACAATCAGCGATTACGAGCTGAATGAGGACGTGGTTATTGAAAATCCCGAAGTCCATGCTTTGGGGAGATGGATCGTTTTTAAGTTTCAAAACATTTTCCCTAAAATGGAAATGTTATCAACGGAGAAGCCGTTAAAGGCAATGCCTTCGGTTTTAATCGCAACCAGTCGTGTGAATACCGATGAGGTTATTTCAATCCACACAAATACCGCGACCATTAATATAGAAGTGGATGCAGGGTATTTGAACGGACTGTTTGAATTGTCGGAAAAATCGCCTGTTCTGGATAAAAGAAGCCGCCCGTTTGTTGAAAGAGGAGAAACTATCTGTTTCGGATGCGGGTTACAGGCTGGGATTTACCAACTTAAGCCATTTTTCAAGAGTTTTTGCGGCACATATCGGGATGAAACCGAAACAATATAGCCGGTCTTAAATTAAAATAGATGCAAAAGGGCGGCTTTCCCTGCACTCTTTTTCTTTGCTGGTGGTCGTTTGATGGATGTTTCTACTATTGCAGAACAAATCCGGGAAAATATATGCATGAAATCCAAAGGAAATCATTACCTTTGCCGTACAGGATGCGTGTATCACATTTGTTTTAACCTAAATATACTTAAGAATAATGCAAAGACGAGAATTTTTAAAGACGGCGGGCAGCATTGCCGCTTTCGCCATCATCCCGCGCCACGTGCTTGGACGGGGATTTATCGCCCCCAGCGACCAATTGACCAAAGGAATCATTGGTACCGGCGGCATGGGACGCGGACACGTAAACTACGGCGGCACCCGATTAGTCGCTGTTTGCGATGTGGATAAAAACCACCTTGAACTCGGTAAGCAATTAGTCACAGGCAAGATAGCCGCCTACCACGATTTCCGGGAATTGATAGCTGACAAAAATGTCGATATCGTCCACATTGCCACCCCGCCGCACTGGCACGGCATCATGTCTGTCGAAGCGGCCAAAGCCGGCAAAGACATTTGGTGCGAAAAACCCATGACCCGCACCATCGGGGAAGGCAAACGTGTAATGGAAGCCGTCCGGCAATACGGACGGATGTACCGCCTCAACACCTGGTTTCGTTTCACCGATAATTTCTACGGACTCGGAACGCTCGTAAAACCGCTTAAAAAATTAGTGCAAAGTGGTTTGCTCGGATGGCCGTTGACAGTAACCATCAGCCGGCACACCGGTTTCGACTGGAAATTCTATTGGGTAGGCAAAGAATACCTCGAACCACAGGCTATTCCCGCCGAATTAGACTATAATTTCTGGTTAGGCCCTGCGCCTTACAAACCCTACAACGCGCACCGCGTACATCAAACTTTTCGCGGATACTGGGATTATGACGGCGGCGGACTGGGCGACATGGGACAACATTACATCGATCCCGTGCAATACATTCTCGGAAAAGACTATACCAGTCCGGTCAAAGTAGAAGTCAATGCGCCGCAGCAGCATCCCGACGCTATCGGCACATGGCATTCGATTACCTACACATACGACGACGGCTGCCGGATTGTACTCTGGGGTGGCGATTACGGCAATCCCGATACTCCTTACATCGCAGGACCCAAGGGAAATGTCTATAAAAATTTCGTATGTGATATTCCGGATTGGGAAAAGAAATTAGCCGACTATCCGGAACCCGAACCGCAGGTAACCGATTTTATCGAAAGCGTAAAAACCCGGAAACCGTTCGCTCTGGACGAACAAAAAGGATTCCGCTCCGCTACGATTGTCAATATGGGTGTGGCCGCTCTGCAACTGAACCGTACCCTGCACTTCGACCCTGTAAAATTGGAATTTACGGGCGACGAGGCTGCCAATCGCTTGCTCAATCAGCCTATGCGTGAACCTTGGACGATTTGAGAGTTGAGAATTGAGAATTGAGAATTAAAAATTAAGAATTAAATGAAAAGAATATATTTGATTTTATTTGTACTGTTTTTGAGTTTGGGAACGCTATTTGCCCAGTCGCCGGGCAACCGGACGGCGGAAACCGTTATCGCCGATGTTTTGGCGCAAATTCCCGCTCAGGACAAAGAACAATATGTCCAACAACAAAAAGACCTTCTTTCGACAGGTGAAAGCGGAATTTTGCAGTTGGCAAAAATGCTGAACACTTCTCCCGAAAGCGCTGTCAAAGCGCAATACGCCCTGAACGGATTAACGACTTATACGACGGAAATCCGGCAGGAAGACGCCCGTCTGATAGTAGTTAACGCCTATTTAAAAGCTTTAGACGAGTTGAGCGACGCCGATTCCAAAGCATTTATCATCCGTTTACTCCGGATGATTGCCAAAGATGAAGCTGTGAGTAAACTTACGTCCCTTTTGAACGACAAGGATTTGCGCAGTCCGGCGGAAGAAGCGTTAGCCTCTATCAAAGGTACGGTATCGCAAGATGCACCGGAACCGTTGAATGACCCTGATTTGCAAAGCCTTTTTTCCGCATTGAAAAAAGCCAAACCGAAAAAAAAGGTTGAAATACTGAACAAAATTACTTTCCTGTTCGACAATCCTGCAAACAGAAACCTTGCCGATGCTTCCTGTACGGCTACGGTTGCCGGCTTATCGGCAAGCGACAACCGGGAACTCAAAACCGCTGCCGCTACCGTCCTGATGCAGCTCGGTGGAACCGAATCCATCGCTGCATTGGCTAAACTGTTGAACAGCAAAGACGAACAGGACATACAGTTAGGAAAAACACTCCTGCTTTCTACCAAAGGCGACATCGCTTCCTGCATTGTCCCCTATATGCAATCGGCGACCGACAAGGGGAAAATCGCTATCCTGCAATTACTTTCCGCACGGAAATCGGATACACAAAACAAAGTTGTTTTTGAACAGTTAAATTCCGCATCGCCCGAAGTAAAAGCCGCTGCATACGACATTTTGAAAGATGTTGTTACCGTAAAAGACTTACCGGTCTTGTACCGCCTTTTGGAAAATAACACTCCGGCCTTACCGGTTCAACAAGCGATTATTGCCGCCCTGAAACCGCTTCCGAAAGAGGAACGGTTTGAAACAATCTCCACTCAAATCAACCGGACGGACAAGCGTAAACAATCGCTCTATTACAGCGTGTTGGCAGCTTCCGATAATATAAACGCATTGAATTATATCGTCGAAAAGTTCGATACCGGAACCGGAAAGGACAAAGACGCCGCTTTTCAGGCCTTGCTGGAATGGAAGGGCCTCGAATCTGCCGACCGCTTGTCGGCAATCGGGAAAAAAGGCGACGCCCAATATTCCGAAAAAGCCTTAAGCCGTTACATCCAACTGGTTTCTTCTCCTTCCCTGAAAGGTGAAAACCGTCGTCTTTTCCTGACAAACGCTTTGGAAATCGCCGAAACGGATGCACAGAAAAAGGAAATCCTGAAACAACTCGGACGAACCGGCTCGTATTTGGGCTTGTTATCGGCGGGTAATTATCTGGATGTTCCCGCCGTACGGCAGGAAGCCGCCGGCGCCGTAATGGATATTGCCCTGAACAACAAGGCATTTACCGGTAAAACCGTAAAAACTTTACTCGAAAAAACAGCCAAAGTATTGGATAATCCCGATGCCGGTTATCAGCGGGAAGCCATTCGCAAACACTTGGACGAAATGCCGGATGAAGAAGGTTTTGTTTCTATTTTCAACGGAAAAGACCTGACCGGATGGAAAGGCTTGGTCGAAAATCCGGTCAAACGGTCGAAAATGAAACCTGCCGATTTGGCTAAGGCGCAAATCAAGGCCGACGAACAAATGCGCAAGGACTGGAAAGTCGAAAACGGTTTGCTGGTATTCGACGGTGCGGGATACGATAATATCTGTTCGGAAAAGCTGTATGGCGATTTTGAGATGTATGTCGACTGGCGGCTCGAACCTTCGCCCGACGCGGACGCAGGTATTTACCTGCGCGGCACGCCCCAGGTGCAAATCTGGAATACCGCCCGTACCAACGTCGGCGCTCAGGTCGGCTCCGGCGGTTTATACAATAACCAAAGCAATCCGTCCAATCCGCTCAAAGTAGCCGATAACAAATTAGGTGAATGGAATACGTTCTATATTAAGATGGTTGGCGACCGGGTAACGGTTATCTTTAATGGGGAATTGGTCGTTGACAATGTGATTCTTGAAAATTACTGGGACCGCTCACAGCCGGTTTTTCCCGTCGAACAAATTGAATTACAGGCGCATGGAAGTAAGGTATATTACAAAAATATTTATATGAAAGAACTCAAACGAACTCGGCCTTTTGAATTGTCCGCACAGGAAAAGAAAGAAGGTTACAAAATCCTGTTCGATGGTACGAATATGCACGAATGGACAGGTAACTTAGTTGATTATCAACTTGAAGACGGATGCATCAGCGTTCATCCGACAAGCAGTTTCGGCGGTAATCTCTACACAAAGAAAGAGTATGATAATTTTGCTTTCCGCTTTGAATTTCAACTCACTCCTTCGGCCAACAACGGTGTAGGCATCCGCGCTCCGATGGAGGGCGACAATGCTTACAATGCTATGGAAATCCAAATTCTCGATTGTGAACATCCTGTTTATAAAGATATTGCGCCTTACCAGCATCACGGTTCGGTTTACGGAGTGATTGCAGCGGAACATGGAGCCATGAAACCCGTCGGCGAATGGAACGAGGAAGAGATTTATGCCAACGGCGACAATATTCGCGTTACGCTCAACGGCAAGGTGATTCTGGAAGGGAATATCCGTGAAGCGGCTAAAAACGGTACTGTCGATCATCAGGAGCATCCCGGATTGTTCAACAAGAGCGGGCATATCGGGTTTCTGGGACATGGGAATGAACTGAAATTCAGGAATATCCGGGTGAAGGAATTGAAGTAAATATAAAAACTATGGTTTCTTACCGGTTAACTCCCGCGCCCTTTCCAAAGCCACGTTGATGTTATTGCAAATATTTTCCTCGCCTATTTTATCTGCAAATCCCGATTTGTCGAGCAAATCTCGAATTTTTTCGTTTACTCCCGACAATATCAGCCGGATGTTTTCTTTCTTCGACAACCGGTAAAGACTTTCCAGATTGTGCAGGCCCGTCGAATCCATAAAAGGCACTTTCCGCATCCGGATTATCCGGATGCGGGGGCGTTTATTGTCTATTCCCGCCCACTGCATGCTTCCTTCCAGCTTATTGGCCACGCCGAAAAAGAAAGGCCCTTCAATTTCATACACTTCAACGCCCTTCGGAAGAATCAGTTTATCGTTATCAGCCGTTTTTTCCGCATCGGATTCCATGTTTAATTCGTCCTTGACAATGGAAATGCCGGACGTTTCGGATAATCGTTTCACGAGAAGAACCATCGCCAATAAAATACCTATTTCGATAGCGATAGTTAAATCGAAAATAACCGTCAGGAAGAAAGTTACCAGCAAAACGATAATGTCCGATTTGGGATTTTTCAGTAAAGAACGGAAAGTTCGCCATTCGCTCATGTTATAGGCAACAATTACCAAAACACCTGCTAAGCAAGCCATTGGAATATGTTTGGTCAATGGAACGAGGAAAAGTAATATCAACAATAAAACCACTGCGTGAATAATTCCAGCTACCGGAGTTCTTCCTCCGTTGTTGATATTGGTCATTGTTCGGGCAATCGCTCCCGTTACGGGGATTCCTCCGAACAAAGGCGTGATGATGTTGGCTGCGCCTTGGGCAATCAATTCCGTGTTGGAATTTTGCCTGTCGCCTGTGATACCGTCGGCCACGGTCGCCGAAAGCAGGGATTCGATAGCTCCCAGCATGGCAATGGTAAAAGCCGAAGGCAAAAGCAGATTGACGGTCGATAAATTGATAGGAACCGTATGGGGTGCAGGCAGAGAAGCATTGATTTCAAAGCGGTCGCCAATGGTTTCGATACAAGTAATTCCCAGGTAGTTTTTCAGGATATAAACGAGTCCGGTTATCACAATAATCGCAATCAGCGAACCGGGAATTTTTTTTATCACTTTGGGTGAATAAATAATGATAAGGATACTCAATATTCCTATTAGTAAAGACCAGATATCCAATGAAGTAATCGCTTTTCCGTAAGCAATCCATTTGGAAATAAAATCCGCCGGAACGCTCTCCATGTCGAGGCCGAACAAATCTTTGATTTGTGTCGTGAAAATAACCAAAGCAATGCCGCTGGTAAATCCGACAATAATAGGGTAGGGCATGAACTTGATGACGCTTCCCAACCGCAACACGCCCATCCCGACCAACATTATCCCGGCCAAAATGGTCGCAACGGCCAAACCGGCCAAACCAAACTGCTGAATAATTCCGTAAACGATGATGATAAAAGCGCCGGTCGGACCTCCGATTTGTACGGAATTTCCACCTAAAAACGAAACGATAAATCCGCCGATAATGGCAGTAATCAAACCTTTTTCCGGACTTACCCCCGATGCAATCCCGAAAGCGATAGCCAAAGGCAAAGCGACAATCCCGACAATGATGCCGGCCATCAGATCGCTCAGGAATTTCTCCTTTGAGTAATTTTTTAATGTAGTGAATAATTTGGGTTTAAATACGGATATCACCTTTGTATTGGAGATACGATTAAGCGAATCAAAAAAGTCCATCTTTTTGCTTTATTTAAAAAATCGGTGCAAAATTACATGAAAATCTTACGATTTCCAAGTGCATGAAATGAAAAAAGTTTTTTTACAGAGGAAAGGCGACGCAATTGGAGAATGAAAATAGATTAAAACAATAGTTAATTTTATTCAACTTTCAAAAAATCGGACAATATGGTTAATATTTCTTTGATATTTTATTAAATTTGCAAATCCTAAATAATAAAAAATAATTCCTATGAAACACTTATTATTCATTCTGTGTATTTTCATTGCATGCACATCTATGTATGCACAAAAACTCGAACCGATAAAGCTGAACACGCCGGACAAAACACGCGGTTCGATAGTGATGAAAGCCTTTGCCGACAGACATTCCGAACGTAATTTCTCCGAAAAGAAATTGAGTTTGCAAGACCTTTCGGATTTGCTTTGGGCTGCTTGTGGGATTAACCGTCCCGAAAAAGGCCTGATAACGGCTCCGTCCGCCATGAACAGGCAAGATATTGACGTCTATGCCATTATGGAAGAAGGCGCTTATTTGTACGACCCTAAAACCCATGAGCTTAAACCGGTTGCTGCCGGCGATTTCCGTCCTTTGATTGCTGCCGGACAAGATTTTGCCCTAAAAGCGCCTGTTTCTCTATTGATTGTTTCCGAACTGTCCCGCTTGGGAAATGCGACCTCTGAAGGAACGCGATTGACCGGGGCGGTGGACGGCGGAATCGTTTCGCAAAACATCTCGCTCTTTTGTGCCGGTTGCGGATTGGCGACAGTTCCCAGGGGTTCGATGAATAAAGACGGACTGGCGAAAGCCTTGAATTTAAGTCCTACGCAAATGTTGGTTCTCAATCATCCGGTGGGGTATCCCGAAGTAACAAAAAAATAATGCAAACCGTACAATTAAAATACGATATTATTTCATGGGTACATGGACTTTGATTTGATTTCAGACTATAAGCCGACCGGCGACCAACCGGAAGCCATTAAAGAATTGGTTGCAGGCGCAAGGCAAGGAGTACCTTATCAGACCTTGCTCGGCGTAACCGGTTCGGGAAAAACTTTTACCATCGCCAATGTAATCAAGGAATTGAATAAACCGACTTTGGTTTTGAGCCACAACAAGACATTAGCCGCTCAGTTATATGCCGAATTTAAGAGTTTTTTTCCGAAAAACGCTGTGGAATATTTCGTTTCCTATTACGATTATTACCAACCGGAGGCTTATATTCCATCGACGAATACGTATATCGAAAAAGATTTGTCCATCAACAGCGAAATCGAAAAACTCCGGCTTTCGGCAACTTCCGCCCTTTTGTCGGGCCGGAAAGATGTGATTATCGTATCGTCCGTATCTTGTTTGTATGGCATCGGCAATCCTGAAGATTTCAAAGAAAATGTAGTTTCCGTCCGAAAAGGAGAAATTCTGGCGCGTAATGCCCTTCTGAGAAGATTGGTCGACAGCTTGTATTCGCGAAATCAAATTGAATTTACAAGAGGAAAGTTCCGGGTGCAAGGCGACACGGTCGATGTTTATCTGGCTTATGATGATTTGGCCTTGCGAATTTTGTTTTGGGACGATGAAATCGAAGAAATTTACACATTCGATCCGCTGACGGGCAGTCCTATTGAAATTTTCGACCATTATTCCATTTATCCCGCCAATATTTTTGTTACAACTCGGGAACGAATCAACCAAGCTGTCGGAGATATTGATATAGACTTGGGCGAAAGAGTACAATTTTTCAAAAACGGCGGACAATTCGAGGAAGCCAAAAGGCTTTACGACAGGGTTACTTACGATTTGGAAATGATTCGGGAATTAGGCTATTGTTCGGGAATTGAAAATTACTCCCGCTATTTTGACGGACGCCCGGCGGGTAGCCGTCCATACTGTTTGATAGATTATTTTCCGAAAGACTTTTTGACCGTCATCGACGAAAGTCATGTCACCGTTCCGCAAATACATGCCATGTACGGCGGCGACCATTCCCGGAAAATCAACCTGGTTGAATATGGTTTCCGGCTTCCGGCAGCTATCGACAATCGTCCGTTGACTTTCGACGAATTTGAATCGCTTACATTGCAAAAAATTTTTGTGAGCGCGACACCCGCCGATTTTGAATTACAAATGAGTGAGGGAGTTGTTGTAGAACAAGTTGTCCGCCCAACCGGATTGCTCGACCCGGAAATTGAGGTCCGTCCGAGCCTGAACCAAATTGATGATTTGATGGAAGAAATCAATCTGCGAACCAAACGCGGAGAGCGAACGTTGGTTACGACACTCACCAAAAGAATGGCGGAAGAACTGAATACTTATTTTACACGTTTCGGTATCAACACGGCATATATCCATTCCGATGTAGATACGCTGGAACGCATCGAAATCATGGAAAAATTGCGGCAAGGTTATTTCGACGTGCTTATCGGGGTGAATCTTTTGCGGGAAGGGCTTGATTTACCGGAAGTTTCGCTCGTAGCCATTCTTGACGCAGATAAAGAAGGTTTTTTGCGTTCCCACCGCTCGTTGACGCAGACGGCAGGACGTGCAGCCCGAAATATCAACGGAAAAGTGATTTTTTATGCCGACCGAATTACGGAAAGCATGCAGAAAACCATTGATGAAACCCACCGAAGGCGAGAAAAACAACTGCTGTACAACGAAAAACACGGTATCACGCCCCAACAAATCGTCAAAAATACCTCGTCGACTTTGGTGAAGGAACATAAGACCGAACCGCAAGCTTATCTCGAAAAAGGAGCAATAAATATTGCCGCCGAACCGGTTGTCCGATACATGACGAAACCCGATTTGGAAAAGGCAATTATCCGGACAAGAAAATTAATGCTTGACGCAGCCAAAAAACTGGAGTTTTTGGACGCGGCGCAGTATCGGGACGAATTGATGAAATTAGAAGCAATGTTGAATGGGTGAGGCAGGGTGAATTCATCCGTGCCCCTTAAAAACGTCTTAAAACATTTAACAAATCTGTCTGTCACTGTATAGGTGACAGACACTTTAAGTTTTCATTATCAATTCGCGACAAAGGTATAAATATTTAACCGATTGATTACTATCCTATTGAATGAATTTTTACCTGTCCGGTGAGCTTTTCGAACCGTCAATTTGCAAGGGCAAATTTCCATTAAAATCGCACCTAACTGATTGATTATAAACGTATCTCATCAATGTTTAGCTAATAGTTATCTTTTTAATGCCAGTAATAAACTTACATTCAATATTTTAAAGATGTTTTTTAAAGTGACGTTAACCAATATTAACAATTTGCTTAACAATTTTGTAAACATTTTCTTTGTAATTAATTGTATTACAGTGCAATACAATTAGTGTCCGTCACCTATACAGTGACAGACATTTAAAACACAAAAATTGATTGATTATGTACTTGTGATTGAGATAATTACAAGGACTTTGGTTGAATGTAAACAAATGTTAAAGAAAAAATTGAAAAATTTGGAAAAAAGATGAAAAAAGAACTTTTTTTGATGTTTACGCTGTTCCTGCTTGTATCGGGAACAGCCAATCTGAGCGCGCAAGTAAGGATTGGAGGGAGTAGTGAACCGCATACTGCCGCCGTACTTGACTTGAATGTGACCGATGATGCAACCCCTTCCTCAAACAAGGGAGGTTTGGCTTTACCCCGGGTGGATTTGACTTCCGAAACACAGGAACTGAACGGCAAACCTCCTATAAATGGTATGCTGGTATATAATACCGGTACCGGTGTAGCTGGTGCCGGCGTATATGTCTGGATTACCGATAAATGGTGTAAGGCATCGACTGTCGATTATACCGGTTCGGCTTCTATTCAACTTGACAACGGTAGTTTTCAGCGTGCAAAACTAGAGGGAGATGTAATAGCCGACGCCAACAGCAATACTACGACCATTGCAACAGATGCGGTTACTTCTGCAAAGATAAAGGACGGTGAAGTTAAAGAAGATGATTTGGCTACCGGCGCTGTGACAGCCGCAAAACTGGCTCAAATGAATGCTAGGGAGGGTCAAGTATTAAGTTATAACGGAACGGCTTGGGCAGCGCGCAGCTTATTACCTGATGCCTGGCTGTACTTTGGGCTAAACGCTGAGTTTACTGTTGTGCTGAAAGGTTACTTTTCTGGTCCTCCGACGTCATCTTATGTCAGCGGTCTTTCCGGCGCGTTTAGTAGTACGTGGACCCCTAATGGCTTCGCTCAGAAGGACTCGTCTCTGCTTTGGGCTCCTGTTCAAGTGGGCACATATGCCAGGGCTCTACAGACGTGCTCTGGCACTTGGCGATTACCTAACCTGCGAGAGCTTCATGAGTTCTACATGAAGACCGTTCGTCCCAATTACGCGACAAATGGATATTATTCCTATTATGACTACCGGGGAGTTATGCCTGGACTTGACGCCACCTTAGATATCTACTGGTCTAGTACACTATATAGCGGCAGCCGTGCATATTATTTGCGGATGACTGACGGGGCACGGGAAACTGTTCAATTGGAACAGTCACACGCTTACCGCTGCGTCAGAACTCGGCCGTAGACTATTCGACTCTTTGACAATTAAATCGTCACCCCTCTCACGCTGAGCAGGTATTAACCGTTTATGTGCACAAACGACGAGGGTTGAGAATCTCGACCCTTGTCATTTTAATAAAGGTCGCAGGATTGCGAGTCTTTGTAGAAGCTACTTATCAAAAATATTTCGACCTAACCGTTGATTTGGATTTCTCTGCAGATAAAACAGTTAAACAGACTTT
>JAISXN010000060.1 GCA_031270525.1 Candidatus Symbiothrix sp.
TTAGGGTCGTCGAAGACTACGACGTAGATAGGCTGCAGGTGTAAAGGCGGTAACGTCATAGCCAAGCAGTACTAATAACCCGACAACTTGCCGGAAGAAGGAATTGAGAATTGAGGATGGAGAATTGAGAATGAAATATGAACAGTTTTCCAAACGAAATTCAACGCTTTGTGTTCTTGTTTTTACCGAAATGTTATTCAATTGAAAATAAACAGTTGAAAATTGGAAATAAAAAATTCTCAATTCTCAACTCTCCATTCTCAATTGAAAAGTATTCAGGCGGCTATGGCGCCGGGGCTACACCTCTTCCCTTTCCGAACAGAGTAGTTAAGCCCGGTCGCGCCAATGGTACTGCAAGATTTGTGGGAGAGTAGGGAGCTGCCGGTTTTTACGAAAAGGGCTGAACAATAAACTTCAGCCCTTTTTGCTTTTTTAAAGTTTCTGATCTTAAATCACTGCTTTTGCAAAGAAAATTGTCGTTTTTCTTTGAAACGTCGCAACAAATATATACTTTTGTAGGAAATTTAAATCAAATGACCGACGACCAAGCAAAAATGGTAGCTAATTTCGAAGCCAGGGTTCGACAGGTGATGTTTCTTTGCAATAGTCTGAAACAAGAAAATGCGGACCTTAATTCACTGTTAGCCGGTCAGAAAGCTTTAAATGAGTCATTGACGGAAGAAAATGAAAAATTGAAAAATAAATATGACAACCTGAAAATGGCAAAAATCATTTACGCAAAACAAAATGATTTTGAAACAGCCAAAAAAAGATTGTTGAATTTAGTTCGAGAGGTTGATAAATGCGTTGCTTTATTAAACGAATGAATTTCAAATGCCAACTGAATTTTTCAAAATACAATTGTACGTTGCGGAAAAACATTATCCGTTGAACTGTAAGAGAGTAGAAGAAGGAATATATCGTAAAGCGGCTACAAACATTAATGAAAAAATAATTAAATATAGCTTCGCATTTCCGGCTGCCGAACTCGGATTGAAGGATTTATTGGCAATGGCGGCCATTGATATTTCAGCCGAAAATCTTAAAATCAAGCAAATACAAGACATCTCTCCCGTTTTTGACAAAATTGAAGCTTTGGATAAAGAGTTAGAAGAATATCTCAAAGTGAAATAAATTTAAATAACTTATATGACAGAAATAATAATTACAGGCATTATATGCTTGGTTTTAGGGGGCGTTGTTGCATGGCTATCATCGAACAAATTGCTTAATTCAAAATGTAAACAGATTATTGAGGATGCTCAAAAAACGGCCGAAACAATAAAAAAGGATAAATTACTGGAAGTAAAAGAGAAATTTATCACCATGAAGGCCGAATTAGAAAAACAAGTCAATGCCCGAAACTCCAAAATACAATCGCAAGAAGCCAAGTTGAAACAACGAGAAATGGCTCTGAATCAACGACAAGATGAACTTCATAAACGTAAGTCAGAAATCGATACGGTTCGCGAAAACATGGAAGGCCAATTGGAAATCATCGAAAAGAAAAAACAGGAATTGGACAAAGTCCATAAGATGGAAATCGAACGTCTGGAAGCCCTTTCCGGTTTATCGGCCGAAGAAGCTAAAGAACGTTTGGCGCAATCCTTGAAAGAAGAAGCGCAAACATCTGCTTCCGCTTATATCAATGAGATGATGGAAGAAGCCAAAATGACCGCTAACAAAGAAGCTAAGCGTATCATTATTCAAACTATCCAGCGAGTTGCTACGGAAACAGCCGTTGAGAATGCAATTACCGTTTTTCACATTGATTCGGATGAAATCAAAGGTCGGATTATCGGAAGGGAAGGACGCAATATTCGTGCATTGGAAGCTGCTACCGGCATCGAAATTATCGTGGACGATACGCCGGAAGCGATTGTCCTTTCGGGATTTGACCCGGTTAGGCGCGAAATCGCACGTTTGGCTTTGCATCAGTTGGTTGAAGATGGACGTATCCATCCGGCTCGTATAGAAGAAGTTGTGAATAAAGTCCGCAAACAGGTGGAAGACGAAATCATTGAAACCGGTAAACGGACAACTATCGACTTGGGCATCCACGGTTTACATCCGGAATTGATTCGTATGATCGGACGAATGAAATACCGTTCTTCTTATGGTCAAAATCTTTTACAACATTCCCGCGAAACAGCCAACCTCTGTGCTATCATGGCAGCCGAATTAGGCCTTAACCCGAAAAAAGCCAAGAGAGCCGGATTGCTGCACGACATCGGAAAAGTACCCGATGACGAACCGGAATTGCCACATGCTATCCTCGGTATGAAACTGGCCGAAAAATACAAAGAAAAACCGGATATTGTAAATGCCATCGGCGCTCACCACGATGAAACGGAAATGACAAGTTTGTTAGCGCCCATCGTTCAGGTGTGCGACGCTATCTCGGGCGCAAGACCGGGCGCAAGACGCGAAATTGTCGAAGCCTACATCAAACGTTTGAATGACTTGGAACAGTTGGCTTTGTCTTATCCCGGCGTGGTGAAAACGTATGCCGTACAAGCCGGTCGCGAATTGCGCGTTATCGTTGGAGCCGACCGAATCACTGATATTGAAACGGAAAGTCTTTCGAACGAACTTGCCAAGAAAATTCAGGATGAGATGACTTATCCGGGACAGGTAAAAATTACGGTAATCCGCGAAACAAGAGCGGTTGCCTTTGCAAAATAGAGTAAAAAGTTGTTAGTCGCGATTATAAAATACAATGCAGGCAATATTTATTCGGTCGATTATGCGTTGAAACGTTTGGGTATTGAGCCGGTTATCACCGCCGATAAAGAAATTTTGCAAAAAGCCGACAAAATTATCTTTCCGGGGCAGGGAGAAGCCGGTACAACCATGCAATATTTGAAAGAACATCGCTTGGACGAATTGATTAAAGGTTTGAAACAACCGGTGTTGGGAATTTGTATCGGAATGCAGTTGTTGTGCCGGTTTTCGGAAGAAGGGAATACCGGATGTTTGGGTGTTTTTGACGTTCCGGTTCTCAAATTTCAACCGGAAAAACAGGAAGATAAAGTTCCACACATCGGTTGGAATGATTTATCGAACTTGAAAAGCGATTTATACAAAGGGTTTTCCGGAGGAGATTTTGTGTATTTCGTACACAGTTATTATGTTCCGGAGAATGAATATACCGTTGCCACAGTTGATTATATTCAGAAATTCAGCGCTTCAATGCATAAGGATAATTTCTACGCAACCCAGTTTCATCCGGAAAAAAGCGGCGCGGCAGGAGAAAAAATATTACGCAATTTCATACAACTTTAATAATTACGATTTTATGAACTACGAGGATTTAAGAACATTAGACGAACTCAGGAAAAACGGTTCGATTACCGAAGAGGAATATCAGCGTGAAAAGGATAAGATATTCAATAACGCCGGGTATCAATCTTATAACTCTCCATTTTTCGGAATGTCCGAAAATTCATACCTCGCGTTGATGCATATTTCCCAGTTGGGCGGATACATCTTACCCGGCCTGGGATTTTTCGCACCTTTGATTTTGTGGATGCTTAACAAAGATAAAAATGCAAGAGTCAATGCCGCCGGCAAGGAAATTATCAATTTTATCGTGTCGATGATAATATATGCGGTAATATCAGCCGTATTGTGTATCATTCTTGTCGGATTCCTTTTGCTTGGACTTATTGCAATCTTGCAGATTGCTTGCGCCATTATCGCTGCGATAAAAGCGAATAACGGCGACGACTACGTTTATCCGATGACTATCCGGTTTATAAGATGATAGAAATTATTCCCGCTATCGACATTATTGAAGGGAAAGCTGTAAGGCTTTCCCAGGGAAATTACGAACAAAAAAAAGTTTATAACGAAGACCCGCTCGAAGTAGCTAAAATGTTTGAAAGCCACGGTATTAACCGTCTTCACATGGTAGATTTGGATGGAGCGAAAGCCAACCGGATTATCAATTACAGAGTTTTGGAAAGGATTGCGTCCCGGACTTCATTGATAATAGATTTCGGCGGCGGATTGAAATCGGATTCCGATTTGGACATTGCTTTCGATAACGGAGCGGCGATGGTCACCGGAGGAAGTATTGCCGTGAAAAATCCGGAAATCTTTCAACGTTGGATTGACAAGTTTGGGGCAAAATACATTATTTTGGGCGCTGATTGCAAAGACAAAAAAATTGCCGTAAGCGGATGGACGGAAACAACGGACGAAGAAGTGATTCCTTTTATCGAAAAATGGCGGCGGCAAGGCATTCTGAAAGTAATTTGTACGGATATCAGCCGCGACGGAATGTTGACCGGACCCAGCATCGAACTTTACAAGGAAATCAAGGAAACCGACCCCGAAACTTGTTTGATTGCAAGCGGTGGAATTAGTAGTGTCAAAGATATTGAATGTTTGGAAGAAGCTCATATTCCAGGTGTTATCGTCGGGAAAGCCATTTATGAAGGGAAAATTCGTTTGAAAGATTTGGCGAGATTTGTAGAAAATTCGGATTGAGAAAATAATGTTGTAATTTTACAGGGTTCAATAAATTGCAAAATAATGGAAAATACGGTATCTAACACTGTTTCAAAAGGGAAAGAAGAACGCAGAAAACCTGTTTTTGACCGTCGCCTGTTTTGGGATATTGATTTTGATAAACTTGACTACGACAGATATGCTAACTTTATCATAGAGCGGGTGTTTGACCGCGGCGATGTGGAAGATATCCGGCAGTGCAGGCGGTATTATGGCGACAAAAAAATCTCCGTGGCATTAACTAATGCTAAGTGGCTATTAAAAGAAACCGTATATTTGGCTATGGCTATTTTAAAAAATGAATTAACAGATTACAGATGTTACAAATTAGCGCAGTTGAACCCTCAACATTGGTCATACTGAAAAAACTAATGTCCATACCGGAATTGGCGGATTTTTCGTTGGTTGGCGGCACAGCTTTGGCTCTTCGTTTCGGTCACCGGAAGTCTGTTGATTTGGATTTATTTGCACCATCCGAATTTAATAAGGATACGGTCATAACTGCACTTGAAAAAAATTTTCCCACCGCTTACAGGCACATTTCAACCAATTCTATCGGTATTTTCAGTTATATTGAGGACGTCAAGATTGATTTGATAAAATATCATTTTTATCCGCTTATTGCGCCGGTCGTAGAGAAAGAAAGTATTCGTTTTTTCAGTAATGAAGACATTATGGCAATGAAAGTTAATGCTATATTAAGGCGAGCTGTGAAAAAAGATTTTTGGGATATTGCCGAGTTGTTGGAACATTATACGGTTGAAGAAATGGTAAACAATTACAATAAAAAATTTTCAAATCAAATGTTATTGGTATCCATTCCTCGTGCGTTAACTTATTTTTCTGATGCGGAAGATAGCAATGAGCCTGTCAGTTTGAAAGGGCAAAATTGGATTGGCGTAAAAACAAAAATACGTGATAAAATTGATGAATTTTTACAATAAACGTTATTTGGAAATAAGAATTTACCCATGCTTGCAAAACGAATCATCCCCTGTTTGGACGTAAAAGACGGAATGACCGTCAAAGGCATCAATTTCGTCAATTTCCGCGACGCCGGCGACCCGGTTGAACTCGGCAAACAATACAGCGAACAAGGTGCAGACGAACTGGTTTTCCTCGACATTACAGCTTCGCATGAAGGGCGGAAAACTTTTTCCGAAATGGTTGCTAATGTTGCTGCAAATTTGAGTATCCCGTTTACGGTGGGAGGAGGAATCAACGAACTTTCCGATGTTGAAAGGCTTTTGAATGCCGGAGCGGATAAAATCTCAATCAATTCGGCAGCCATTCGCCATCCGGATTTAATTAATGAGATAGCTGAAAATTTCGGCTCTCAGGTTTGCGTTGTTGCGATAGATGCAGATGATGTTAATAATGAATGGATTTGTTACCTGAACGGCGGCCGTATCCCCACCGATAAAAAATTATTCTCCTGGGCTAAAGAAGCCGAAAACCGTGGCGCCGGAGAAATCCTTTTCACCAGCATGAAACACGACGGCGTAAAAACCGGTTATGCCAATGAGGCTTTGCGCACTTTGTCCGTTTCGTTAGGTATTCCTGTTATCGCTTCGGGCGGCGCCGGCGCAAAAGAGCATTTTCGCGACGCTTTCGCCGAAGGAAAAGCCGATGCGGCGTTGGCGGCAAGTGTCTTTCATTTCGGAGAGATAAAAATTCCCGAATTGAAAGCATATCTGAAAGGGGAAGGAATCAGCATGAGATATTAAAAAAAGCGGTGGAACTCTCGTCCTACCGCTTTTTTCATCGTTTTAATCAAAAAAAGTTAGTTTAGAAGAAATCGTATTTTAAAATTTGAATATTAATCTGTTTTCATTCAACCGAATCAATTGTTAAAGAATCCGTTTTTTTAACATCCGGTTTCTGTTCTTGTTTCAGGTTTAATACGGATGAAACTTTTTCGATTGAGCCTTTGGCATCGAGTAAAGAATCTTTCGGCTCGGAATAACCTTCTGAGAAAACCCGATCCATCCATTGTACCTGTTTGTAATGGGTATGAAAACCAATTCCGATAGTTAGAATCAACAGTATCGAAGCAGCGACTTTAATCACGGAATAGAATTGAATAACAACAGGTTGCCCTATTTCTGCTTTCAGTTCGGGAGAGGCTTTCACCAATGTTTGCGCTTTTTTCCATCCGAACAAAGTTTGGTATTTTTTCCATTCGTCGGGAACGGAATCGCCGGAAAAGAAGTCGATCAGGAGCTGTTCTTCTTCCGGAGAAGTTTCACAATTCCAATATTTATCTAATAATTGTTTAATCGTTGTCTGTGTCATTTTAAATGCTATCAAAATATTCTTTTAATTTCCGCCTGAGACGGAATAAATTAATCTTTACCTGTTCTTCCGAAATATTCAGAACCATTGCAATTTCTTTATAACTCAGTTCCTCAACTTCTCTTAAACGAAAAATGGTTTGTTGCTTTTCGGGCAAGTTTCCGACCCAATTTTCCAATAAATTCATCTGATCTCTGACTTCAATTTTCCTCTGAACGTCTTCACCAATAGCAGGATAATCATAATTTTCAGGAATTTCTTCCAGATTATTTTCCATCAAAGCAAGCTTGTCCAGCGCCATATTCCTTGTTGATCGGAAGCAGTAGGCTTCCATATTTTCGATATTTTCCCATTCGGCTTTTTTTTTCCACACATTAAAGAGAACATCTTGTACAACATCTTCCGCGTCCTCCTTATTTTTCGTGATACTAAACGCTAACCGAAATAATCGATCAATGACCGGCAATATGTTTTTTCTGAATTTGTCCTGCCTTATCATATTTAAACGACGGTTGAGCGGAAAAAAAGTTACACTTTCAGGATCATTTTTTCGTAAGCCAATTGGGTTTTAGGGAAAATTTCCAAAGCTTCATTGAGTAGAATTTGCTCGTCGGGATAACGAGCCGAGAAATGGCCGATAATCAGACGTCCGGCGTTTGCCGCTTTGGCAATGCTTGCAGCCTGGGTGGCCGAAGAATGGAAAGTTTCTTTGGCGCGAGCCAGATCGGCGCTGCTGAAAGTCGCTTCGTGGTAAAGCGTGTTTACACCGGCGACGATAGGGATAACTTTCTCATAATAAGCCGTATCGGAACAATAAGCGTATTTACGCGGAGGTTCGGCTGGTCGCGTAAAGACCGTATAGGGAATCGTTTCGCCTTCGCCGGTAACGAAAGGAGCGCCTTCTTTAATCGCCCGGATTTGACTTGGGGGAACACGATAGAAATCAATCATTTCGCGAATAATATGCGGACTTCGGGGCTTCTCTTCAAATAAAAATCCGGCGGTGGGGACTCTGTGTTTCAGCGGGATGGTTGTAACTTTCAGACTTTTATCTTCGAAAATCAATTCGCTTTTCCCCGGATTAAAAGCCTGAAAACAGACTTTGTAAGGGAGTTCTTTGCAAAAATATTGGAACAGAGGTGCAAATAATTTTTCAGCGTCGGACTGAGCGTGAATGTGGAGGTCGGCAGTTCTTCCCAAAAGACCCAAAGTAGAAATCAATCCCGGCAAACCGAAACAGTGGTCGCCATGCAAATGGGAAATAAAAATGTGGTTGAGCTTTTGGAAATTCTGTTTCATGGCGCGGAATTGAAGCTGGGCGCCTTCCCCGCAATCAATCATATAGAGTTTGTCCCGCATATTAACAACTTGCGAACTCAGGAAGTGTTTGGTGGTCGGGAGCGCCGAACCACAGCCTAAGATATATACTTCGAAGCGTTCCAACTTATTCAATATTAATTAGTTTATGAATTTGCAGACTTAAACGCCAATCAGGCATTAGCATGACTTGTTCTACGCAATAGTCTATATTTTCTTTTGTCACAAGTGCATCGTTGGTAAAAACCGGACTTAAAAAATAGTGTTTTGCTTCCGGCAGTCTTCCGGAATCGGGAATCGCATCTCCTTTTTTTACCGGTAAACGAACTTCATCAACGTTTGGATTTATCGTTTTCGCATAATCCTGCTTTCCTTTCGGGCTGACTACGGTATAGTCCAATAACCCGGATAACGGAAAATATCCGTTACTTTCAATGGCTTGCAAATAACCTTCGCGTTTGAAAAAAGCAATCGCTTCGCCGGTCAATTGCAAAGCCGGTTCACCACCTGTCCAGATAATCCACCGGCAAGGAAATTTCCGGATAGCGGAAAGAATATGAGAAAGTTCCATTGTTTCGCCACCGGAAAAATCCGTATCGCAAAAGTCACATTTCAAATTACATCCGCTCAAACGGATAAAAATGGAAGCTTCTCCCTGACGGCCGCCTTCACCCTGCAAAGAATAGAATATTTCTTTCACTTTAAGGTTCATAAATACAGGAAGTTTTAGGCGTTTCACTCACTTCGACCGCATATAACTCCGGGATTTCCGGTTTAAACTGCTCAAAAATGAATTTAGCAATGTTTTCTGAAGTAGGATGTCCGGGTATTACATCGTTCAAGTGGCGATGATCAAGGTTTTCCTCGATGTATTTTTCGACGCTCTTCAAAGTGTTATAATCTTTTACAAAACCGTGTTTGTCCAAATCTTCCGCTTTCAAATGAATGGTTATCACGTAATTATGTCCATGCATACGTGCACAGGGATGATTTTTATCCAAAAGGTCAAGAATGTGAGACGCCGAAAA
>JAISXN010000063.1 GCA_031270525.1 Candidatus Symbiothrix sp.
ATAATATACCGCCCTTTCCAAATCGCCGGAATAGCTCCATTGTAACGGTCGTTGACCAACAAGTTACCTTCGGAAAATTCCTCCGTTTGCCTGGTAAATGCAAAATAAGCAGTCAGGATGTTTTTTGCATTTTCCGCTGTTTTTGCATCCAGCGCAAAGACTTGAAATTCTTTACCGTCTATCTCGTAGTCGACTGTATAAACCGGTTTTAGAAATTCATGGCCGATGTAATTGCTTGTAATATAAGCTTCAGTATGGGGAATTGCTCCTTGTTCCGGAAATTTAGCGAAAACAGGCGGATAGCTTGCATTCGGGTCTATTCTTTTTGCTAAACTTTTGGCTATCTGCTGCATAGCCGAAATGAAATCTTCGCCTTCATTGCTGGCGGAAATTTTCACATACATACAACCGGAAAAGAAATACAAACCGTATTCGTCTCCTTGCGCTTCGCCACCAATCTCCGGATAAAAAGACATATCCGTCGAACGTTCGGAAGCGTACATGCCGAAAGCGTCTTCCGGTGTAGCGTGGCGATAGGCTTGAATAGTGATGTAATCTTCGCCTCTGGTATAAACCATACTCGTCATTTCCTGAAAATTATTTTCCAGAAACAGAGGCGCAGCCCCGTTAATACGTTCATACAAATTATCCCGGTTAAAGACTTCAATTTCAGGCGTAATCGTCCAACCTTCCACCGGAGGTAGATCCGATTTCAATTCCTGTGGCGTTTGAGAATAAACTTGTACACAAAGACACAAAGACGCAATAAAAAGAGGTAATCTGTTCATTTTTAAGCAAGAAAATAAGACGGTACATTAACAATCGGCGTAATGGCAGCGATTTTTTCCGCTACTTTGAATCCGGATGGACAGTTGACCGTACATTTGGCACAGCCCGCACAATCGTTTCCGTTTACGGTCGAACTTTCCAAAGTTTCTTTCGATAAAGCCGCATATTTGTATCCGTAATTGTACATGTAAGCCCGCATAATCGCCGGAATCGGCAGACTTTTCGTGCATTGTTCCACGCATTGTCCGCAATTCTGACAATACAAAAGTTCGTTTTTCTCAATCAATCCGGCCAGATAATTTTTGTCGGCCGCGTCTAACTGGGGACGATAAGCCGCTTCCA
Organism: Candidatus Symbiothrix sp.; assembly: GCA_031270525.1. Taxonomy (GTDB): domain Bacteria; phylum Bacteroidota; class Bacteroidia; order Bacteroidales; family Azobacteroidaceae; genus Azobacteroides. The sequence continues at coordinate 1,132 of JAISXN010000063.1, forward strand.
AACAATTGTCTAACAAGTCGAAGCTGGTAAATCCGGGAACCGCCGTCGTGATGTTCGGATTTTGCCATACCCAACGCAGACAAGCCGCTCCATCCACTTGCTTCTTTCCTTCGGCATCTTCTACGCCGCCCACCATCGTTTTCATCGCCACAAATCCCATTCCGGCGTCCACGCCTCTTTGGATAGCATCGTCTAGTTCGGGTAAAATACCCAATTTGAAGTTGTAACTAATCAAACAAACTTCGTAAATGCCGGCTTTAATCGCTTCGTCAATCTGAGCCGGTTTATTGGCATGAGTAGAAAATCCGATGTGTTTGGTTTTCCCTTCCTCCTTGAATTTTTTCAAGGTTTCAATCAAGCGGGGATCACTCAAAATGCCCGTATTTTCAACTGCGTGTGCGTAAAATATATCCACATAGTCCATTTGTAAACGGCGCAGGCTGGTATTCATCTGTTCTTCATATTCGGTCTCGAAATTACCTGACGACAAATTCGCGTGAACTTTGGTCGCAATGATAAAAGAATTTCTGTCTTTATCTTTGAAAAATTCTCCTAACATTTCTTCGTTTCTTCCTCTCTGATAACCATGCGCCGTGTCGAAAAATGTTATTCCCGAATTGTACGCCGCACGAACCACTGCGGGATTATCTGCCCGCATTACGCCCATACTTAAAATGGGAATGTTGATACCTGTATTACCCAGTTTACGGATAGCCATCTTGTTCTCCTTTGCATCGGTATTTCCTCTTACGGAAGCCGTTGCCGTTTGCGGTGCAACCCATGCGCCGACGCCGGCCAAAGCCGACAAACCTAAAAACTTTCTGCGATTAATCTTTTCCATCTTTTTAATTATTATCACTGTGATAATGCCTAAACTATTGTTACCCAACCATATTTATCTTCCTCATCACCATATTGGATAGCCCTCAACTTGTTATATAATTTTTCACTGATAGGACCGGGCTGCCCGTCCTTTGAAAATACATACGACTTGTTTTCGTCCAAATCGTCAATCCGCGAAACAGGACTGATAACAGCCGCCGTTCCGCAAGCGCCCGCTTCCTCGAATGTCGCCAGTTCTTCCACCGGAACAGGCCGGCGTTCCACCTTCAGGCCGGTTTCTTCGGCCAATACAATCAGGCTTTTATTCGTGATGGACGGTAAAATAGATTGTGATTCGGGTGTAACGTAAGTATTGTTTTTGATACCGAAGAAATTGGCGGGACCACATTCGTCGATGTATTTTTTTTCTTTGGAATCCAAATATAAAACGGCGGAATAACCCTTTTCGTGGGCAATTTCACCGGCAACCAAACTTGCCGCATAATTTCCGCCCACCTTGATGGTTCCCGTACCTTGCGGTGCAGCGCGGTCATATCCCCTTAAAATCGCGTAAGGAGTCGGCTTGAAACCGGTTTTGAAATACGGTCCGACAGGCGTTACAAACACGAGGAAAAGATATTCCTTAGCAGGCTTTACGCCTACCTGAGCGGATGTCCCAAGCAACAGAGGACGGATATATAAAGAAGCTCCGCTTTCGTAAGGCGGCACAAACCGCAAGTTTTTTTTCACGGCTTCCAGAACCGCTTTTTCAAACAGTTCTACCGGAAATTCCGCCATCAGGATGCCGCGTGAAGAGGCTTGCATACGCAAAGCATTATCTCTCATACGGAAAATCCGCACTTTGCCGTCTTTTCCCTTAAACGCTTTCAATCCTTCAAATGCCTCCTGACCGTAATGGAAGCAAGTAGCGGCAATATGTAAATTAATTTGTTCGGAATCGGTTATTTCCAAATCACTCCATTTCCCATCCTTGTAATAACTTCGCACATTGAAATCGGTTTTCATGTAACCGAAGGTCAGTTCTGACCAATTGATATTTTCCATAAATTTTGTGAGTAACTATTTGATGAACAATTATGTTAAAATTAAATCAAAACACATCAAACGAAGATGTGATTCGTCTCCATGTAAAATTAAATGCTAGCTTTCTTTCAAAGGAATCAACATCTTATAAAAAGAACGCCAAACAAAAACCAATCCCAGAATGAGGAACGGAATAGCAATCCATATCGAATAATCGGCCTCGGGATGGGCTTTCATTTCGATACAAATTTCCGTCGCCAACAATCCGAAAAGCGTCGAAAACTTGATAATCGGATTTAATGAAACCGACGATGTATCTTTGAAAGGGTCGCCAACCGTATCGCCTACAACTGCCGCTTCGTGCAGAGCCGTATTTTTTTCGCGCAATTCCACTTCGACAATTTTCTTTCCATTGTCCCAACTTCCGCCGGCATTAGCCATATAAATTGCCTGGAATAAACCGAATACGGCAATTGAAATCAAATAAGCCACGAAAAAATTCGGGTCGAAGAAAGCAAAAGCCAATGTCAGGGAAATGAGTGCAATGAATATGTTCCACATTCCTTTTTGAGCGTATTGCGTGCAAATTTTCACTACCGCTTTGGAATCTTCGATATTTGCTTCGGTTTTGTTCATGTCGAAAGTAGTTTTAATAAATTCCACGGCTCGGTAAGCGCCGGTCGTAACCGCTTGCATCGAAGCGCCGCTAAACCAGAAGACAACTGCGCCTCCGCAGATAAGTCCCAGAATGACAGGCGCATCTGTGAGCGAAAGATTCAGCAAACCGACTCTTTCGAGTAAAAGAATAATAGAGAAAATCATGGTCGTGGCGCCCACAACCGCTGTTCCGATAAGCACCGGTTTTGCCGTAGCTTTGAAAGTATTGCCGGCCGAATCGTTCGATTCCAGATAATATTTCCCTTTTTCAAAATCAGGTTTGAAACCATACGTTTTTTCAATTTCTTTATCTACACCCTTTATTTGTTCTATTTGCGAAAGTTCGAAAACCGATTGCGCATTGTCGGTAACCGGCCCGTAGCTATCCACAGCAATGGTTACAGGTCCCATGCAAAGGAAACCGAAAGCCACCAAACCAAAGGCAAAAATGGAAGCATGCACCCCCAAAACACTTTCCAAACCCATTTGAGATGTAAAATAGGCAATAGTCATCAACGCTACAATCAAAAGTCCCGTCCAAAACGCGCTGAAATATCCGGCCACGATTCCCGAAAGGATATTGAGCGACGCACCGCCTTCGCGTGAAGCCGTTACGATTTCTTTGACATGAGTAGATTTTGAACTGGTAAAAATCTTGGTAAATTCGGGAATAAGCACCGCTGCCAATGTCCCGCAACTGATAATCACCGCCAATTTCCACCAAAGCGTAGTCTCGGGCATATCGCCGAGAAGCAGCCGGCTCATAAAGAAACTTGCCGAAATACAAAGAACAGCCGCGATAATAATCAAACGCATAAGCGGCGATTCAAAGTCAAAATCTTTTTTCTTTCCGTATAATTTGTCGGATATGACTTGATTGATAAAAAAGGCGCAACCTGAAAGGAAATCCATCAGGAAACGCATTCCGAAAATCCAAACGATTAATTTCGCTTGAATCTGAGGATCGGGAATGGCAAGCGTAATAAATGTGATAAGCGCTACGCCCGTAACACCATACGTTTCAAAACCGTCGGCGGTCGGGCCTACGCTGTCGCCTGCGTTATCGCCTGTACAATCGGCAATTACACCGGGATTGCGCGGATCATCCTCTTTTACTTTGAAAACTACTTTCATCAGGTCGGAGCCAATGTCGGCAATTTTCGTGAAAATACCACCCGCTATACGTAAAGCGCTCGCTCCCAACGATTCACCAATAGCGAATCCCAAAAAACAGACACCGACAATGTCGCGTGGAACGAACAGCAAAATAATAATCATCATCACCAATTCGAGCGAAATGAGGAATAAACCGACGCTCATTCCCGCTTTCAGCGGAATATTTACTACATCCAGCGGACGATTGCGCAAAGCGGAAAAGGCTGTACGCGCATTGGCAAAAGTATTCACCCGGATTCCGTACCAGGCTACGGTGTAAGAACCTGCCATTCCGACAACCGAAAAAAACAGCACTAACAGCACCGTACTAAAACTTTGTCCCACCAAACCGAAGAAGTAGATGCACAAAACGACTGCAATCAATCCGAAAAGCATCAACAAAAATTTACCTTGTTGCACAAGATAAGTACGGCAAGTGACGTAAATAGTCGATGCGACTTTTTCCATCGACTCATGGACCGGAAGTTTTTTAACCTGACTAAACAGCAAAAGGCTGAACGCTAACGTTCCCGCAATAATTAAAGCGCCATAAAATAAAAAATTCCATGAAGAAACGGCGTTTCCGAACAAGTGGAAAGTGCCTTCATGTAAATCCGGAATAGCAAGATCTGCTTCACTTGCAAAAGCTGAAAAATTAATCCCCAAAATAAA
>JAISXN010000085.1 GCA_031270525.1 Candidatus Symbiothrix sp.
TTTTCCCCAATAAAACAAGAGAATAGTTTTGCTGCCGGTAATGATTGAAAATAAGTACCCGCTCCGGTTTTTTGGAAACTTCTTTGTTAAGAATACAGGAACCGGGAAAATTTCCTTCACGAATAGCATGAGCGGCCAGGGCCAATGCAAAACTGCCGGCAGTCATGTATTCCCCGCAAAGATGTTTGTATGAAATCAATTGTGAGGTAGAAGGAAATACATTTTCCGTCAGGTAATGATAAATCCGGTCGTCTTCGGGATTTCCATTTAAACCGAGAACGAGCGCATCTATTGAATCCGGAGATAAATGATTATCACTCAAGAAAGTAGTAATTGAACCGGTAATATTTTCGAAAAAGGCTCCGGGAAGATAAAATGTTTTTACGGCTTTAATACACGCGTATGTATTGACGTCAGGCTTTGCGCTAAGGACAAAAAATCCCGCACCTTCGCCTGCAACAGTCGTTTCGCCGATTCCGGCTAAGAGAGATAAATAATGCCCGGAAATTTCATCTATTCCGCCAAGCAGCGCATTGGTAGCTTCCTGCTTGTTTATCAACATCATAGCATCAATCAAAGCACTTTCGAAAGAAGAACCGCGGTGACAATAGGTATTATTGTAAGACTGGGTTTTCAACATTCTTGAAATCTGGGCGGCGACTGTATTGTGCGAGGAATTGATGAACGGAATGGGAGAAAGACTTTGTTCATTTCCGTCCAACACAGATTGCAGGAAGATTTCCAATTCGTTGACACAGGCCAGTCCTGTTCCCACCAAAATAGCGTCGGGACTGGTGTTTTCCGCATTATTCAGACAAATTTGCGTCGCTCCCAATCCCAATTTGAGAATGCGTGACATTCTCCGCAACTGAACAGGATTAATTAATTTTTTATAATCCGGCTCAATGCAGCGCAAGCGGGTTTCGCCTTCACGGAAACGGTTAAAACGAAAATCACCTTCGGCCGTGGGTTGGGGCGAAATAAGCCCGATAGAGTTAATATACACAGGTGACAGGCTCATATAGCGACTTCTGTTTTTGAAAAAATTAACGAAGCATTGCTACCTCCAAACCCAAAAGAATTGGAAAGCACATTCCGGATTTCGGACTTCCGAAGCGAAGTATTCGGAACAAACGATAGCTCAGGTATCTGCTTTTCAAATCCGATATTGGGAAACAACAAACCATGCCGGATTGCCAGAATTGAAATCACCGCTTCAATGGCTCCCGCCGCCGCCAAAGTATGGCCGGTATAAGCTTTTGTCGAACTTACCGGAGATATTGCGTTTCCGAAAACCGTTTCAATAGCGCGTCCTTCCGATAAATCGTTGATGAGCGTTCCGGTACCGTGCGCATTGATATAGTCGATATCACCCGGATTTAATCCGGCAGAAGACAAGGCTTGACGAATGGACAAGATAGCGCCATCTCCGTCAGGCGAAGAAGCCGTCTGGTGATAAGCTTCGCTGGTATTGGCATATCCTTTTAATTCGCACAGAACGGTATCCGGGTCTGCGGTTTCGGACGATTCCAAAAGCAGATAGGCGGCGCCTTCACCAAGGGTAACTCCGTTGCGGGCTGCGTCGAAAGGTTTGCAACCGGTGGGCGACAATATTTCCAAAGAGTTGAAACCGTTGAGCGTAAAACGGGTCAAAGAATCGGTTCCGCCAACCAATATCTTGTCAACCAATCCGTTAAGAATCATTCTTGCGCCGGCGATAATCGCGTTGGCCGAAGAGGAACAAGCGGTGCTGACAGTCGTTACATAATCGGAAATCCCCAGCGAAGTTGCAATTTGTTGGGTAGAATCGGCACAGTCGAGTAATTCCACAACGTTTTTGCTCACTTGTCCGCCGGAAATATCCTTCCAATGTGCTTCGTTATAATCCATACCTCCGACCGTAGTTGCGGAAACCAAACCCATCCGGCTTGCAGACCCTGCGGCGGTGGAATGAGATTGAACAGCTTGATGCGCAGCAATCAATCCGAGCAAACTTGTCCGGGAATAAATTTTCCCTGTATGAAGAAAAGGCAGTCGGGACCGGAGTTCTTCGTTGCTGTGCCGGACTTCGCAGACAGGAATATTTTTCAGAGCCGTGTCGAATCTTCGAACCGGATTCATGCCCGAATACCTGTTTTTCAAAGCATGAAGCGTTTCATCCACGGTAGAACCCATGGATGAAATGATTCCCATTCCGGTAACATAAATTTTCTTCGGCATATTATTCGAGGGCAAAGCCCAAACAATCCGGTTAATAATAGAAGAACCCCTGATTGTGTCCTTTCGTTCGCGGCGACGTAACACTCAGGATGTAATCTGCCATTGTTTCGACCGATTGTAAAATTTCACGTCTTTCTTTCGGGTCTTCGACGCGAATACCGTAATGTTTTTCGAGCAGTAAAATTAATTCCAAAGCATCAATGGAATCCAAACCCAATCCTTCGACAAAAAGCGGCGCCGATGCGTCGATATCTTCCGGTTGAATGTCTTCCAGAGACAGCGCTTCGACAATTTGGACTTTCAATTGTTTTGTCAGTTCTTCTTTATTCATATTGTTTATTTTTTATAAATACTACAAAAATACAGATAATAAAAAATGCCAGAGAAAAAATACATTCCGGCAAGATAGAACCTAAATTTCCATTCCGGAAAAAGAGGTCATAAAATCCTTCCAATCCCCAATTGAGCGGAGAAACAGCGCTTAATAGCTGCATGGGTTGCGGCATGACAAACACAGGAATCCATATTCCTCCTATCGCTGCCAGAATCACTACCGAAACGGAGGCAAAAATAGCCGCCTGCTGGTGCGTAGCCGCAATTTTTCCGATAGCGACACCGTAACCGATGGCTGCCATTGCGGAACAAGCGCCCATGATCAACAATAACCAATAGTTTCCTTCAATGACCAATGCGGGTAAACCCAACAACGGAAATAAATACATCCCCATCAGGAAAATCGTTACTAATTGAAGCAGGCAAACGCACATATAAGTAATGATTTTACCCAAAATGTATAATCCGGAAGGGCAAGGCATCGTTTGCAAACGTGTAAAACTTCCTTCTTCCCGCTCTTTGATAATGTTTCCGGCTAAAGAAATAGCAATGAAAAAAATGGCAAACATGCTCCAGGCCGGAATATTGTGTTGTACGGAGTTGGGGATAGCCTGCCGTTCCTTCATCGAAGCATATTGCTCCCTGATAATGACTTGATTCCGCGAAAGCCGGATATCGGCAATGGGGACCGGCGTCAGTTTGTTGACTTCGGACGTAATTTCCCTGAAGAGAAAATCGCTTTCGGTGCGGACGGCGTATTCCCGCAACGTACTCATCAATGTATTACGGAAAGAACTTTTGGTTACCGGGTCGATAAATATTTCCACTTCTACGGAATCGGAATCCAAAGAAATATTTTGTCCGTTAAAAGCGCTTATCACATAACGTTTTACATTTTTTCGTATTTGATTCGTAGCGTTTTCGGGAATCAGGATTCCAATCATAAAATCACCTTTGGCAACGGCTTTTTCCAACGTTTTCCTATCCGGTTTTATTCCGTTAATGTCGTGGCTGATTGAAAAAATGGCCGATTCTTCGATTTGTTTTTCAATCGTAATTCCCAAAGAATCGTTGTCGTTATTCACTAATAGTAAAGGAATCCGCGTTTCGTTAATCGAATTGAAAGTACTGTCCTGAAGGTAAGTCATGATGAGAACCAAAAGCATAGGCATCAGGAACATCAGGCACAAACCGGCCCGGTCGCGAATCAGCAGCAAAAAATCTTTGTATATCAGTGAATTTAATTTATTCATCAGTCTCTCAGTTTTTTACCGGTTAAAAATAAATAGAGCGCTTCCAAAGAATCGCAATTTTTCGATTGCCGGATTAATTCCTGGGGTTTCCCTTGGCAAATCAATTTTCCTTCGTCGATAAAAGCGACTTGCGTACAAAGCATTTCGGCCTCTTCCATGTAATGAGAAGTGTAAATCAACGTACTTCCCCGACGGTTAATATCTTTCAGATTTTCCAAAATAAGTGTTTTGGATTGTACGTCAACGCCGACAGTCGGTTCGTCGAGAAACAGGATTTCCGGATTGTGCAATAAACCGGCAATCAGATTGATACGGCGTTTCATGCCTCCGGAATACGTTTCGATGTGACGATGCTTGTGCTGTTCCAATCCGAAAAAAGACAGCAATTCGTTGATCCGGTTTTCGAGCGCTTTCTTTTTCAAACCGAAAATTCCGCCGAAAATTTTCAGATTTTCGTAAGCCGTGAGCGAAGGATAAAGTGCAATATCCTGGGGAACGACTCCGATTTGCCGTTTGATTTTCTTTAATTGTTTGGGCAAAGAAAAACCGCAGACTTTCACTTCGCCTTCGTCAAACGAACGCAGTCCGCATAAAATGTTGATTATGGTTGTTTTACCGGCGCCGTTAGGGCCCAGTAAGCCGAAGATTTCGCCCTGAGGAATATTTACCGATAAATTATCGACAGCAGGGAAACCGGCGCCTTTGTAGGTTTTATATAAATTTTTGATTTCAATTGCGTTCATTCCTTTTCACTAAATCTCTTAATTGGGTAAAAAAACGTTTTTCTTCGTCCGCAATATGAACCAACTTGTCGGCCAATTGGTCGTATGAACAAATATTTTCGCCCCGGCTTTTGAATTTATGAGCTGCTTCATAAGAAAAATTGCGCCATAAATCGCCGATTTTCGTCATTTGCATGGAATAATCTCTCAATTCCGGCCAAGCTAAAACCGTTGCAGCTTCCTGCAAGAAAGCGGCGTACATAAAGCGAAAGCCCGCCCCGCCGGTACCGATTTCTTCCAGCATCCGAATGAGTTGTGCAAGTTGCAATGCCGCTTTTTTAGTTCCAAGTTTCTTTTCCCAATCACGCATTTTGGAAGCCAGCAGGAAAATGCCTTTAACTCCGAAATAGGGTAACGGAATATCCAGCATCCGCTTACAGTTGAGCCGGATACCGCTGATAATTCCGGATTTCAAATCGGGCGTGGTTGTCCTGATTTTTTTGACCCAATACATTTTCCCGAAAGGCGGGTAAGTCCCTTTTGCAAAGCGAACCCGTTTTAATTCATCATAAGTCAGCTTATTAGTCGTCGGCGATACGGGGTCGCTAACCACATACACATTATTTTCTTTTCCGGTGATGCAAATATTGTGCGCATTAAAATGGAAACGGTATTCTTTCGGAAAATAAGGGAGGTAGAAAACGCCGACCAAATTTCCGACCGGAATTCCCTGTTCCAAAAGCTTGTCCAAAGCCCGCATGGATTTGTCCCTGTTCAGGAAACGGCGGCCTTTCATCTTCACGTTCAGTCGTTTCGTTACCCGGGAAAAAATATGTCCCGGCAATGGCCTGAACGATATTACCGGCATCCCATGAAGCCTGATAAAAGGCATATAGGAAAAAAACAGGCCGGCGCCTATGCCCAGAACCATGGGTTCGCTGATGTTGATTCCGTAAAAACGCAACATATTGGAAGTCACGCCACTTTCACAATGGGCTGCAGGGCTGTGTTTAAAATCAATTTTCATTCGTCATACTTTTTTCAATTCGTCTAATGTCATGTTTAAGGTGTTCGCATATTTTTCAAGAAATGCATCGTCCAAACGTTCAAACTCCTTGGCTTGAAGATGTTTCTTTATGGTTTTTTTCGAGATTCCGGAATAAGCCGACAACATACCTACGTCAAACAAACGGACTTGAATATGATAAGCCAAAGGACTTTTTTCTCCCGCCAGAACTTCCTTGCGGACAGATTCGGCTTCGTCCAGAATATTTTCCCAAGTCAGCGAAAGCGCTTCATTCTTGGCCTCCCAACCAATGCTTTGCACTTGACAATAATTTCCGTTTTCGTCCAAAGCATAATAGATGTCCCGGAGATTGGTAGATTCAAGAAACCGTCCGTCTTGGGGCACTTCTTCTTTTTTCATTTTTAACAAACGGTTAAAAGACTGAATCCGTAGGAAAAACGGGCGCTTTCCGGTACCATGAGGAGGATTTTTTGTCCTTTTTTCAATTGTCCCGAATGGAGTAATTCCTCCAACATGAGGAAATTAGAAACGGAAGCCACATTTCCCACAGTCGGTAAATTCAAAAACCATTTTTCGTCGGGTATATGATATCCGCATTTGTCAAATTCTTCTTTGATTCTGTCTTTGAAAAACATGGAGGACAAGTGCGGTAAAAACCAGTCGATTTCATTAACGTCCAAATGGTGTTTTTTGATTACTTCCACATAAAATTGGCCGCCCAATTGGGTAATGCTACCGTCCAACAGGCGAGTATCTTGTTTCACGGAGAAAAGCGATCGGGAAAGCCACTCCGATTCGGGGAATTGCGCCCATCCGATTATCTCTCCGTTTTCGTCTTTTTCGCCTCCTGCATACATGCAGGTTTCGCGAATATGCGCATACGAACATAATTCTATCCAATTGATTTCAAAGGATAAACCTTCTTTTTCCGGTTCTTTTTGCAATAAAACCGCCGCCGCTCCGTCGGACAGCATCCACCGCAGAAATTCTTTTTGGAAAGCCAGCATCGGCCTTTTCTCCATCTGGTCTAATAGATTGACTTCCTCAGTGAAATAATCGGCTTTCATCCAGGCAGATAAACGTTCGGAAGCGACACATACAGCGTTATTTTTATCGCCCGAAAGCAATGAAAGCCATGCATATTTCAAGGCTTGAATACCGGTACAACATGAGCCTGAAAAAGAAACGACTTCGGCATTTCTTCCTCCGGTTTTTCCGTGTACCATGACGCCGTGCGAAGGTATAATTTGTTCGGGAGAGGCTGTTCCCGCCGATAATAATTCAATATCATCAACCGAAAATCCGTCGTTACACAGCAATTTAACGGCATTCGCAGCCATTTCTACATTGGTGTGAGTGGTTTCTCCATTGGGACCAATGGCGTAATAACGTTGCTTAATACCGTTATTCCTCAACACAATTCTCTTCGCAAGAGATGGCCGTTCATTAATCATACCTAAGTATTTCTCCATTTCATCATTGGATACCGGCGAGTTAGGTAAGAATTTTGATATTTTCGTTATGTAGATTTTTGAATTCATGGCTGCAAAGTTACGTGAAAAAAATGAATTTTTATACATTTTCGTACATCTTTCACATCATTTTCAAGTTTAAGCACAAGACGAACGACATAAAAACAAACGCTGTGCCCTGTCATTGTCTCCGCCGACGTTGTGCGAAAGCGGAAGTATTACTTCTTATTCAAGGTAAAAGAAATCGGAATATAAGCAGGAGCGCTGAACGTGTTTCCACCTATTGTAAAATCAGGTTTAATGCGAAAAGTCACGCTACTTGGATTTCCTCCGAGGCCGGCAAAATTGAAAATCAGATTCTTCAGTGACTCTAATGACTGGCCGCTTGCTACTTTTTTGAGATCAAATCCCAAAGTAACCGGTAAAACGATTTTTCCTCCTCCTCCGGCTACCTCGATTTTGCGTTGCATAACGCCTTGCGTCATTTCAAGACCGTCAATTTCCAGGATGTAGCTCAATCCGTTCAGTAAAGCCGTTTGAGAATTGGGATTCGTTACATTCAGGTTCAAATTGAAATTGAGAGGCAAAGTTCCCGAAGGCGATGAAAAGGCCGTTACTAATTTGGTCAATGTCATTGGGTTAAGCGAAGAAAGGCTATTGACGTTTTGTAGATTGATTCCACCCAAGGTTAATCCCGAAATCGAATTGTATTCATATTTGCATTGTGTCATGTTATAAGCGCCGGCCAACTGTTGGGCAACATCACACGCTGTAAAAATCACAACAAAACCCACTAAAGCTATAATTTTTTTCATAAATTTATAATGTTAGTAAATAATAATTTGCGTGCTATTTCCTCAATCCTTTCCGGCCAGATGCACCGTCATTTGCGGGAACGGTATCCCTATTCCTTTCTTTCCGAAGATTTTATAAACTTGTTCATTCAGGTTAAAATAAACGTCCCAATACTCGGAAGTCTTTACCCAAACCCGGATCAAGATATCAACCGAACTTTCGTTCAAGGTTTTCAGGCCAATAAATGGCGCCGGTTCGGATAAAATCCGCCCGTCCGATTGAAGTATATCTTTTATCGTTGATTTGGCAAACTCGTAATCCGTTCCGTATTCAACGCCGATGATCATATCGATTCTTCGGGTTTGTCTGTTGTTGTAATTTACTACTACATTGGTACTTAATCCGCCGTTGGGAATGAAAACCGTTTTGTTGTCAACCGTTGTAATTTCCGTATTGAAGATATGAATTTCTTTTACTGTTCCTTCCTGCCCCTGAGCCTGAATATAATCTCCGATCCGGTAAGGACGGAAAATTAAAATCATAACTCCACCGGCAAAATTCTGTAAAGTTCCGCTCATAGCCATACCCATGGCAACGCCTGCCGATGCAAGGATAGCGACAAATGAACTGTTGTTTATTCCCAGAATATTGACAATCGTAATCAATAAAGCCGCTGTCAGGACAATATCAATCAGGCTTTTCAGAAAGGAAACGACCGACGGATCAAATTCTTTCTTACTCAACAGTTTGTTTACAAGTACTTTGACATATTTGATGAGTTTACG
>JAISXN010000119.1 GCA_031270525.1 Candidatus Symbiothrix sp.
TTATCTACCCTTCCCGAAGAAACACGCTTGAACTACCTGCAAAAATTATCCGTAAGCATTAATTTCTGGCGCTACAAAGGCGGATGCCTGTCTGAAGAAACGATTCGGAAACTGCAGGAGTTAGGCATTGAAATTGAGGTCTTGAACTATACAAACTACAAAACAACCAAATACCCCGTAAAAATGAATTACCAAGACGATATAAATTTGCGGGACTTCAAGAGTTTACCAACTTTTAAACGAATGTGTATGTGTATCCTTAAAAATGATCACTTGTGCAAATACATGGGATTCGCTCTGACAAAAAAGGAAATTGAGAATAAAAAGAAGATTATGGATTTTTATCAAAATATTTATACATGCAAAAGACCTTGAGTTATTTGAGTCCTGTTTACAGTATAAAGCCCGTACCGATAGGAAAGATACGAGCGAATGCTTATAATCCGAATATAGTAGCTCCTCCGGAGATGGAACTTCTCGAATTGTCCATCTGGGAGGACGGATATACGATGCCGTGTGTTTGCTATTATCTATCCGAAGAAGACATATACGAGCTTGTAGATGGATTTCACAGGTATCTGGTGATGAAAACATCAGATCGTATCTACAAACGGGAAAAAGGGTTTCTGCCCGTAGCCGTGATAAATAAAGACTTATCGAACCGGATGGCTTCAACCATAAGGCATAACCGTGCACGTGGAACTCACAGTATCGAACTGATGACCAATATTGTTGCCGAACTCAAAAAAGCCGGAATGAGCGACAACTGGATCATGAACAATATCGGAATGGATAAAGACGAACTACTCAGACTAAAACAGATTTCAGGCTTGGCAGCGCTGTTTGCCGATAAAGATTTCAGTATACCGACCTCTACTTTAACACATTAAGAATTATATTATTTCCCCTACCTATAATAAGTAGCAGTTGCTACCTAAAATAAATGCCGACATTATATCCGGCAAATATCAGGGACTTTTTAAAACAAAAGTCTCAGTGCTATCTTATACCCGTAGTTTTACAACTACGCAACGAATCTATTTTACTCAACAAAACTATAAAAATCCTTATTTATCCCCAAATCAAACCGTCCATCGGATATTCGTTCGGGAATCCCGTTGTTCAAAAACGACACTTCGAAAAGGCCGGAAAGAATAACCCGGTTTTCTTTGCCGTCGATTCGTAACAGTTGCGTCCGCTTAAAAAACAGTTGTCCGGACAAAAGATTTATGATTTCCTCTTGATTGTCTTTCTCCATTTTCACTTCGCAGGAAGCGTCCGTTAAATCAATCTCAAGGTTGTGCAAGGCGGTTAAATCGCTATATTCTCTTATTGGAGAAGATATTGGAAAAGAAAAAGTCAACGTCATCCTTTCGTCGTTATAATATCCCGTACCGGTATAGCCTGACAGGGAAAAAAGGAGAATACCGTTCCGATAGACTATTTTACATGGGATAATATCGTTTGCGGCAAGGAAATACGACCGTTCGTACTTGGCTCCGAAAGCGTTGTAACCCCATTCGGTATAGGCAGGCAGATTGCTGTCGTTTTCGTCCGGGATAAAGATGGTTTTTTCTAATACATCTTCGGAACAGGAACAGAGCGCCAGCAGGAAAATTGCTATTAAACCGTATTTTTTCATAAGAACCGTTTTTATTTTATGATTTTACTTAGAGGCATTTGTAGAGACATTTGCATCCCGACTCCAAAATCCTGCCGAATAAACGAATGGGCCTTCTTGCCTGCAAGAAATCCGGGAAACTGAAATTCCAGATTGAGCCAGAAGTCTTTTATTCTTCCCAACCGGAATCCATACGCAGGATAAACGTATGCGTTGAACGAAGCCGGCTTTCCGACCTGTTTGCCGACGGCATCTGCATATTGAGTCATCTCATTGTTGTAAAACGCTATGGAATTTTCGGTTGACAACCGGTAATTGACTGCGACTCCCAATTTAACATATTGCTTAAAAAACGAATCGCTTCTTCTCGGGAAGAAATAACGCAATTCCAAGGGAACGCCAAGGTAATAATTCTTTTGCGTTATGCTACGTATCGACAGATAATCGGTATTCTGACCTTCCTGACGGAATAACCATAAAAAATGGCTGTAACTCCAATCAGGACTTATTTCCGACGAAATTTTGGAAAACCGAAGGCCGGCAGAAAGTCCTAAACGGTTTTCCCACAAGGGATATTCGTATTTTATACCACCATATATAATTTCCGCGTCCTGGTCAGGTCCGGGAAATCCGCAGTAAAAATCATCGTATTCATACATGGATTTATTTGCGCGGATCCTGTCCGGAGTAACCGTTCCGCCGAAAACACTACTAATTCCGAATTCAAATCCAATCCGGCCGTTAACCTTCTTTTTCTCCTGCGCTTGTACGAGGATGACTGAAAAGAATAAACAACTGCTAATTATGATTCTCCATTTTTTCATTTCATTTCACAAATTATACTATCGACATATTTTATTTGAGTGTCAGAAAGTTTATATTTATTATAAAGTTGTTCGTCTATTTCTTTAATTGATTTTGTCCAATCAATATCGCTGTTTACAGAAAAATTTTGCATAGGAACAAACTTATAAACAATTTGATAAATATTTTGTGAGGTTTTCATTATACCAACCATAAATCTCAAAAATTTGGTTCTCAGATATTTAGATAAATTTTCTGCTTCTGTTATGTTATCAAACTTTCCTATTGGAATGTAGGTATCGGTACAGGCTTCAAATGGTCCGGCAACTTCATTTTTTCCAATAATTCGCGATTGTTTTATTTTGCCGTCTTTATCTCGATCGCCAATAAGCCCTGCTGCACCATCTGCCTTAGAAATAAATACTTTGTAATTTTCAAAAATTTCCCTGTTATTTGTAATCACGTCTTTTCGTATATATCTCGTTCCCTCAAACGTTTTTAATTTTGCACAGTTTGCAAATGGCTGTCTTTCCGAATGATTGTTAACGAAATTTTTATTTCCCGAAAAACCAAAGGCATCCCGTCCTGTTGTAATTTGAGTTAAATAGGCCTCGTCTGAATTGGCAATTACTTGATTCAGAATATCAGATTTAATATGTGAATCTAATATAATATCAAGTCCTTCTTCAAATAATGGGCGTGTACTTTTTGTAATACCGTCACTTTCGTCAAATTCAACTTTGTTTTCATTGTGATTCCTGTCATACAAAAAATATCCGACTGTTCCGGGTATTGTTACCATCGGAAAAACATCGCGTCCTTCTCTGATAACAAATTTTCTGACGTGATTATTTTTCTTCATAAACTCACGGAGTTTTGGGAAGGAATTATCTTGTGCATCTGCAGTAAACCAACGAGTTGGGGTAATTAAAGAGCAATAATCTGATGCAACAGAAATTCCCATTTTGACAAAATTGGGGAATATCTGTTTTGATAAAGATTTATTACCTTCATTTTTGCTGATATTTTCCTGATACGGCGGATTACCGATTACTACATCGAATTTCATATTTTTTCCTCCTGCTATAATATTCTTTGTTAATTTTATTTTGCTAAATGGTTTGTTTTGAGTAAGTAGATTCTTAATTTTGTCAAAATCCACTTCGGTAGTATTCTCTCCTCTTATGTCCGGTTTTTTGATATTCAACAAATCATAAGAAGTGAATTTTGCAATATTGTTTATGTTCAAATTCAGCATGTCAAAAACTTTACGAGAAAATTCGTAAGAGGTTGTTGAACTTGGAACAACATAGAAACAATTTTGTAATTTTTTCTCTTCAACTTTGCCTCTTAGTTTTTCGTATAAAGGAAAGATAAATTCAGAAAATTTACCCGCCAAATCTAAAATTCTACCACCACTTTCTACAATATTAATGATTTCTTCTTTGGGTAAAGAACTAATCAGCATTTGTGCAGTTTTGAACGGTGTAATGATTTCAGAACCACCTAAACGGTTGAATTTTTGAGTAGCATTTTTTACTCTGTCAATCGGAGTTAAAGTTCTGTCGGTTGAAAGTTCATTTATGTTTTCAATTTTGCAGTCTATGGATTGTATATAAAAGGGATTGATATTTTGCAAGATTTTCAAACAAACACTCGGATTTAATCCTAAATTGTATGCAATTCGCTTGTTAGGAGTATGTTTTATCGAATGCAGAATATCTTTGAGAGATTTTACTTCATCTTTTGTCAAAAAAGCAAAGAACAGGATTTTAGAATAATATGATTGAAACTGCTTTTTGAAGTTGTCTTCCTCCTCTTTTGTCAATGCCTGTGCAGGTTGTGGATTTTCTCTCGTTTGATGTGTATCTATTTCTTCGTCTGTCGGAATATCTAAATCGTTCCCTTCGCCGACAGTTGCTGGTGTTTCAAGCCCTTTCTTGCTATTGTTAAGCATTTGTTCCTTTGAAATAACATCATATATTTCAGAGATATTTTTCAAAGTGAAATCCACAGGAATATCCGTTGCCTCGTCAATGACGCTTTTATTTGCAGAATATTTTCTTACGGCATCAATGATGTTTGACTCTGTTACCTGCTCTATTTTATTATGGTTGAGCCAAACAATCGGCGAAATCTGTAATTCCCGTTTTATTCGCTCTTTGAGTTCGTTATTGCCTGCCGTGTTTACATTCACGTTGTATATTTTTGACTTTTCTTCCTGCATACGAAACATTCGATTGGGGTCGAAATCAACCAACAGTGTTTGCGGTTTCATATTGTATTTGATAACATCGCCATTAAGCTCTGTGTAAATCTTGATATACTGATTCTGCAAACGGAATATGGCTTGGTCGTATTCCTGCGGAGAGGCAGTATCTTTGAAGTAAAGCATTGTATCCCATTCTTCAACTGTGCTACCGGTAAGCATACGGTTGACTGTCAATGTGATAGTTTTTTTGTTGACTGCCTCGCAACTCTTTATTTTTGATTTAACCGCTTGTGTATCTCTGTATTGCCTTTCGTTATCAACGCCTGCAATATTGATAATCTCGTAAGCGTTCAGGTTTTTGAATTTGTTTGAATTGTTTGTAATCAAATGCTCCAAAGCATCGCAAGAGGCGCGATAGGGCAGAACGCAGACAATGTGCCGGCAGATATTGCCGTCTTTTATCTTGTTGTAATCCAAAAAGCCCAACAGGTTCTTATCGCTTTTTGAGCCGTCAATCACTTCCAACAAGTCCAAAATTTCCTTCTCGTGTTCAAATTTCTTATGGTTTTGATTTACCGTATCTTTGACTATTGATTTTGGCTTGAACAGTGCAGAGAAAGCATAAGTAACACCGTTCTGTTTCAGTTCTTCCATTTTCTTGCGGGAAGATTCATTGGGATTGAAGGCGAAACGCACCATTTGCGGGAAACCGTAATAGGGGTTGTCCCATTCCTTTACATCATCTTTATTGAGATTTTCGGTATTCCATTTTTCTTGGTCTTCGGCAATATCGGAAAACTGGTAAAAAGCAATTATTTCATCATCGGCAAATTCACTTCCCATCAAGATGCGGTACGGAGTGCCGGACAGATGTAAACGGATTTTTGCATTAAGTTCCTTGATTGTTGTTTCCAACTCGTCAAATGTACTGTCATTTTGCTTTAGTTCATTTTGTACTTGCTTTTTGGTTAATTGTTCTTCCTGCAGCACCTTACCATATTCGCTTGCTCGCACACCGAAATGCGTTTCGTCAATTATGAGCAAATCAATTTGATTATCAAACAATTCCTTGTGTTTGTCTTTTATTTTACCGCCCTGTAAGTCCTGCAAAGTAAGGAAAATAGCAACCTTCTTATTGCCGTTCAATCTTTTGGATATTGCTGTATCACTCGTCAGTAGAACATTACCATCAAGAAAATCATAATCGGCAAATCGAATATGACTTTCAACCGTTTTCTTCCATTCTTCCTTTACGTCGGCTTTTGCAGATACAATTACGACCACCTTTGCTTGAATTTCCGTTGCGCAACACATTGAGGTGAAAGACTTTCCAAAACGCATCACAGCATACATCAAGAGGTTTTTCCTGCCTTTCTGCAACACCAACTTGAATTTATCTATTGTTTCCTGTTGATTTGGGCGTGGCGGATATTCTTCT
The DNA here is from genome assembly GCA_031270525.1 of Candidatus Symbiothrix sp. Taxonomy (GTDB): domain Bacteria; phylum Bacteroidota; class Bacteroidia; order Bacteroidales; family Azobacteroidaceae; genus Azobacteroides. The sequence goes on from JAISXN010000119.1 coordinate 6,076, forward strand.
GTCCTCGAATAAGTATGAATTACAGGGATACGGCTTGTATCAAACCTGTAAAATTGATATTTGCCGTTATTCTTTGAATGACTGTCTTTTATATCTATAATTGCATCTTTAACATCTTGCACTTGTGTGTTTTCAAAGAACTCATTTGAAAAATAAGGCAAATTGCTAAATGTATTTGGTTGCAAGCGTTGTTTCTGCCGTTCGTTTTCCAAGAAATAATGCACGGCAAAATCTCTGAAAAAAGTTTCGTCATCTGCTTCTGCTACACCGGCAAACTGTTTTTCTAAATTCGGGAAACACTTGCGCCATTCTTTAAGGCGTACTTCGATAGGCCGGTATGTATCGCCAACTTTCAGATAATTAGGTACTGTTTCGGTAGAAAAAGCATAAATATGAGGCTTTACTCGACCGATAATAAGTCCATTAAGGACAGAAAGGTTTATATTGTTATTTTGCATACCTTTTTTATTAGCAAGCTCAATCTTCGCTGCAACATCCGGATTTCCCGAAATAATCTCTTGTTTTTCCCTGATTGTTTCTAATATTTGCTTGGCTTCTTCCACTGTCGTGTCGCGTTGAGCCATAATAAATGCTATTGTCGTATTCGTCCGGGGTATACCATCTACCGGCTGTAACTTCTTTATTACTGCTATCTCGAAGTCGTTGAGTTTTTCACCCTCTTCGACTATGCCCGTAGCGATGCTTCGTTGTCTTTGGATTTCCTCTTTCATTTCCCTTTCATTAAAGAATTCAATGAACAACTCCTTGTTTTCTACTGTAACTTGATTGCCATCATCTTCTTTATAGATTTTGCCGTCTATAATATAATACGTTTTTTCTTTCTTCTTCATTTTATGAGCTTTTGTTTAGACAGGGTGATTCTCCCAATGTCCTTCCAATTAACAGGCTCGTACTCTTTAATTAATCCGATTTCTATATTATTATTTTCTTCTTCAAACAAAGTTCCTTTATTTGCCTTTTGCTGTTCGTCTGCTTTTATTATTCCTTCGTATGTATAATCTTTACGTTTGAACTGATGTGGTATAACAGGCGTCCACTCCGAAAAAACAATCGGTTGTCCATTCCCTTGCTTATAAGTCAGGGCATTCCCTTGAATGATATTTCTGCTTACGATGAACTGTATGGCTTTGATAACTTCTTCATTCTGCGTATCAAGAAACTTTTTATTGTAGAATTTTGCAAATACACGCATCAAGTTCATTGTACACCGTTCGGCATTGTCTTCCAGCAATTCAATCCCATAGATAGAACTTGTGGCTATCACTGCTTGCCATTCCCATTCTTCTTGTGTTTCTGATTTAATATTTTCCAGTTTTCTTCTTAATACCTCTATTAAAAAAGCGCCTTCGCCACACGCAGGTTCGAGAAAGGTTTTGCCGGCTTTCCAAACCTCTGCGGGAAACATATCAAGCATATCATTCACAACCCACGCAGGCGTAAATACCTCGCCGTGCTTTTGCACACGTTCTTTGGACTTCGTGAGGTTGATATTATTAT
>JAISXN010000165.1 GCA_031270525.1 Candidatus Symbiothrix sp.
ATCAAAAGAAACAGGGTTAAGACAGGAACTATCGGATATAATTCTGGATATATCGTGGGCAAAAATCGCCAAACGATATTTTGACAAATCGCCTTCCTGGATATATCATAAAATAGACGGTATTGATGGAAACGGAAAACCAACCGTCTTCCTCATAGAAGAAAGGGTTGAATTTAAAAATGCACTTTACGATTTGTCGGAACGAATCCGTAATACTGCCAATAAAATCTAAAGGCTCCATTTTATATTTTTTTAATTACATCATCCCCGTAACAGAGCCTTGCGGGGATTTTTTTAAGTCGGAAATTTTTGTTCGTCTGTATGTAATTGAAAAAATTCATGTACTTTTGCAAAGTAAATTGAATCGAAATGAGGTTGGAAGCACTAAAAAATTTCATACGCAAACATACTGTTTTGTTTTGGTATTCACCCAAGGACAAAGCGGAAACCGTCAGCAAAGAAAATTCAAATAAATCTATTTCCGAATCAACAATAATTATCTGCGGAATTGTCCGCAATTGCGGAGAAAATCTGAAAAGAAACATACGGACAATAGATAAAATTTGCAATCTCGCCCAAGATTATCACGTTGTGATGTTTGAAAACGACAGCACGGATAATACGAAACAGATCCTGACCGATTGGGCTAACAACAGAAAAAATATTCATATTTCATTGAATGATTTTAATACAATTACTATTCCCGAAAAACGAGATACGGTCATCAATCCTATTTTTTCAGTGCACCGGATTGAAAAAATGGCTTCTTACCGGAATTTTTATTTAGACTATATTGAAAAAGAAAAACTGCCGGGAGATTATGTAATAATAGTAGATATGGATGTTCGCAAAATTCATCTTGAAGGGATTATTGCTTCTTTTTCACTGAATTATGAATGGGATGCATTGACTTCGAATGGAATTTCCCGCGCTCCATCTTCTTTTTTCAGGAAAAGATATTATGACTCTTATGCATTGATTGAGTGCGGACAGGAAAATATTCCGCAAACGGAATCAACAATCAGAGCAACACAATACAGATGGGCGTTTTTAAGACCGGATATGCCGCTCATCCGGGTAGCCTCGGCTTTCGGCGGTCTGGCAATTTACAAGCGGAAAGCCATTGACGGTTGTCGTTACGGCGTTTTGATGAACGGCGATGAAAAGGTAGAAAGTCGCACCGAGCATTTATTTTTGCATCAGCAAATGAAAGAACGCGGATATGATAAGATTTTCATTAATCCTGCGATGCGTATCACCTACCAAACGCAAGTCATGAATACAATTCGAAGATTTTTGAAAAGACATTCGTGACAATCATACCCGTTAGGGTATAATTTCTTTCTTATCCGCAAATTTTATACCCGAAAGGATATAATATTAAAAAATGTTCATATATTTGTACCCGAAAAGGTATAAAACGCACAATGTTGAGAAAGCAATTATGCAAGCATCATCTATATCAGAGTACGTCAAACAAATGCGAAAACAGTATGGTTTAACTCAAGTGGATTTGTCCGAAAAATCCGGCGTAGGATTGCGTTTTGTTCGCGAAATGGAACAAGGCAAAAAGACATTGCGAATGGATAAAGTTAATCAAGTCCTTGCTCTGTTTGGAGCTGAATTAGTCGCTGTATCAATAAATACAAATAAATTTAGCGAATGAAACAAGCAAAGATATTCTTCAAGAATGAATTAGCAGGTATTCTCACCGAAGACGAAAACGGATATGCTTTTATTTATGATAATCAATATCTGAAATCCGAAAAAAGTGAACCGGTAAGTTTAACTTTGCCCATGCAGGAACACACATTTCATAATAATGTGTTATTCCCTTTTTTTGATGGCTTGATACCCGAAGGCTGGTTGCTTGACATCGCACAAAAAAATTGGAAGATAGATTTGCGCAACCGTTTCTCGTTGTTGTTGGCCTGTTGTAAAGATTGTATCGGAGCTGTAAGCGTTATACCGGTAGAAAATAACAAGTTATGAGCAAATGTTTATTTTGTTACAAAGAACTTAAGCAAGAACAAATAGACTTTCACCCTGCTTGTTCACGAAAAATTTTTGGTACGGAGATTGCTCCTATACTTCCCTACACACGCGCTCAAATTTCGGAACTGGCCGAACAAGTCATTCGTAATCAAACAACTGTCACAGGTGTGCAACCGAAATTATCTTTGGATTTGGGCGGAGAAAAAAACATAAAACACTTTACTATTGTTGGTTTGTGGGGAAAATATATTCTAAAACCCCAAACCGAATACTATTCTCAACTTCCTGAAAATGAAGATTTAACAATGCACCTGGCTGAAATAACAGGTATAAAAACCGTTCCTCATTCTCTGATTCGTTTTGCAGACGGTGAACTTTGCTACATTACCAAACGAATTGACAGAGACAACACAGGCAATAAAATTCCGATGGAAGATATGTGCCAACTTACGGAACGGTTGACGGAATACAAGTATAAAGGTTCGTATGAACAAATAGCAAAAATCATTCTAAAATATTCTGTAACCCCTTTATTGGATTTAGCTAATTTTTGGGAGGAAATACTATTTTCTTGGTTAACGGGAAATGCCGACATGCACCTGAAAAACTTCTCGCTTTACAGTCCGGTAAAAGGACAAACAATACTCGCGCCGGCCTACGATTTGCTTTCAACTGCGTTGGTTATGCCCGAAGATAAAGAAGAATCGGCGCTTGCGCTCACCGGCAAAAAAAGCAGATTGAAACGTAGCGATTTTGAAAAAGCATTTGAACAATCGGGATTAAATAAAAAAGTGATAGACAATACATTTGCAAAATTGAAAAAAACAGTTCCCCAATGGTTTGACTTTATTGAAAATTCATTTTTACATAAAGAAAATAAAGATAAATATCAAGATATAATACATGAAAAATTAGAAAAAATAAAATTATGACCTTCTCCATCATCACAGTCACCTACAACGCCGCCCAATGGATCGAACGAACCATTCAAAGCATCCTGTCGCAAACCTGCAAGGACATCGAATACATCATTGTGGACGGCAGTTCGACCGACGAAACGATTGAGATAATTACGAATTACGAATTACAAATTACGAATAAGTACCGGTTTCATTGGATCAGTGAACCTGACAAAGGGCTTTACGACGCAATGAACAAAGGCTTGAAAATCGCCACCGGCGATTACGTCTGGTTCATTAATGCCGGCGACCAAATCCACTCCCCAAATACCATCCAGAAAATCAATTCCCAACTCTCAATTCTCAATTCTCAATTCTCAATTCTCTACGGTGAGGCAGAAATTTCCGACGCCCAAGGAAACAGCTTAGGTATGCGCCGCCTGAAAGCGCCCGAAAAACTGACTTGGAAAAGCTTCAGAATGGGAATGCTCGTCAGCCATCAATCTTTTATAGTCAAACGGGAGATAGCCGAACCCTATGATTTGCAGTATCACTACACTGCTGATTTCGATTGGTGCATCCGTTGTCTGAAAAAGGCGGACCTTATTTTGAATACGCATCTGACATTGTCTTATTTTCTTGAAGCCGGTTACAGCGCTACGAATCGAAAAGCTTCTTTGAAGGAACGTTACGCTATTATGTGCAAATATTACGGAAAAATTCCGACTCAAATCAGGCATTTATGGTTTGCCGTCCGATTTTATACTGCAAAATTGTTGAAGAAAAACATTTATTGATGTATCTTTGCGGGAAAATAATAATTCATAACTCATAAATTTATATATGAATCCAATCGTAAAAAAATCTATCCCACACGTCATAGCAATTGTTATATTTTTGATTCTCACGTGTGTATATTTTTCGCCCGGAATATTTGAAGGCAAAACGCTTCAACAAGGCGATATGGAAAAAGTATCGGGTATGACGCAAGAACTGTATGATTATTATGAAAAAGAAGGCGGCAAATCGGCCTGGACAGGTTCCATGTTTTCGGGTATGCCCGCCTATCACATCCAGGTTTACGGATATCTGCCCGATTATATGTCTTATCTGGAAAAACCGGTCAAGTCAATCGACTACGGAGGCGCGAGCATGATTCTGACAGCGTTGATTTGCTTCTATATCCTGATGTGCGTGACAGGCGTAAAACGTTGGTTAGCCATTGCAGGAGCGATTGCATTCGCTTTTGCTTCCTATAATTTCATTATTATCATGGCGGGGCATATCACAAAAATGTATGTGATTGCCTATATGCCGGTTCTGTTGGCCGGAATAATTCTGTTATTCCGTAGAAATTTTTTGTGGGGGGCGGTTTTATCCTTGTTGGGAATCAGTTTTTCCCTTATGAACGGTCACATACAGATTACTTATTATTTGGCGCTTTTTTGCCTCATTTTCTTTGTCGGGCTTTCAATCAACGCTTTCCGAAAAAAAGAAGTTTCGCTTTGGATCAAATCAACCCTAATTTTGATTGCAGCGGTGGTGATTTCCGTACTTCCCTCGTTGAACGGTTTATATACCAATTATGAACTGGGACAGAAAAGTATGCGGGGACCTTCGGAATTGACTGCGGTGAAAGATGGCGTTGAAGAAAAAGCCGCAGACGGTTTGGATATTGATTATGCTTTTAACTGGAGTTACGGACGCGGGGAATTACTTACACTGTTGATTCCCAATGCATACGGAGGAGCTTCTGTCGAACCGCTGGGCAGAGATTCCAAATTTTACAAAACGCTTAAATCTTTCGGTCAACAAGTTGGAAAAGAAGTGCAAGCGCCTACCTATTGGGGGACTCAACCTTTTACTTCCGGACCGGTATATTTCGGTGCTATCGTTTGCTTCCTTTTTGTTTTGGGAATGTTTGTGATTAAAAGTCCGCTGAAATGGTGGATTGCCGGCGCGTCATTGCTGTTTATAATCATGTCGTTAGGGAAAAATCTCACTTCTATCAATGATTTTCTGTTTTATCATTTGCCAATGTATAATAAATTCCGTACTCCCTCTATGGCACTGGTAATTCCGGGATTAACCTTTCCCTTTATCGGTTTTTGGGGATTAAAACGGATTATTGAAGGAAAAGTGAACATCAGGCTGTTAAGGAAATTTGTGATTTGGTCTCTCTGTATTGCGGGCGGAATTTGTTTGTTCATTTGGTTAGTGCCCGGTATGTTCCTGACTTTCGAATCTGCCGCCGACGCCCGGCAAATACCCGAACAACTGATTGGCGCTCTGGTCGATGACCGTAAATCCATGGCTTCGTCCGATGCTTTGCGTTCATTAATATATATTTTGCTGGCAGGCGGATTGATTTTCCTTTTCCTTCAAATGAAAAATAAAAAAACCGGCGCAACAATATTAAGCATCGGTTTACTCGTTTTGATTACCGTTGATTTATGGACGGTTGATAAACGATATTTGAACGACCGTTCTTATTCAAAACAAAAATTGCACGAATCGTATCAAAAAACGCCGGCTGACGAATTTATATTACAAGATAAATCTCCTTCATACAGGGTTTTGAACCTTGCTGTAAATACTTTTAACGAAACGAACACTTCTTTCTACCATAAATCAATCGGCGGTTATCATGCTGCAAAATTGAGAAGATACCAGGAATTAATTGATCACCGGATAATGGGAGAAATCAATACGATTTATACGGCATTTCAATCGTCAAAAAGTTTGGACAGTTTGCTTTTGGTTTTCGGGCAAACGCCTACGCTGAACATGTTGAATACCAAATACCTTATCTACAATCTTGAACAGCCGCCCTTGGTCAATCTTTATGCCGGCGGAAATGTCTGGTTTGTAGATGAAGTGAAATTTGTATCCAATGCCAATCGGGAAATCGAAGCGCTCAATCAGATTGATCCGCTGAAAACGGCGGTTATTGATGAAAAATTTGCCGGTAAAGTACTCAAAAACATTTCCCAAAACGACAGCGTTTCTTTTATC
>JAISXN010000166.1 GCA_031270525.1 Candidatus Symbiothrix sp.
AAATGAGGAAGGAACATTTTTTACTATCAGAACTCGCGTTATAAACACATAAATTTTATGAAAAGTAACATCTATTCTTTTGATGAAGCTTATAAAGCTTCGCTTGATTATTTTTCCGGTGACGAATTGGCAGCCAAAGTATTTGTAAATAAATATGCCTTGAAAGATGCTTTCGGGAATATTTACGAAAAAACGCCCGAAGACATGCATCGCCGGCTGGCGAGGGAAATTGCCCGTATCGAAAAAAATTATCCGGATCCACTTTCCGAGACGGAATTGTTTAATCTTTTCGACCACTTCAAATATATTGTTCCCCAGGGAAGTCCGATGACCGGAATCGGAAATGATTTTCAGATTGCGTCTTTGTCCAACTGTTTCGTTATCGGTTTGGAAGGCTCTACCGATTCTTATGGAGCCATTATCCGGATTGACGAGGAACAGGTGCAACTGATGAAACGCCGCGGCGGTGTCGGACACGACTTGTCGCACATTCGTCCCAAAGGCTCACCGGTAAAAAATTCGGCGTTGACTTCCACCGGTTTAGTGCCTTTCATGGAACGGTATTCCAATTCGACGCGCGAAGTGGCGCAGGACGGACGCAGAGGCGCTCTGATGCTGAGCGTTTCCATAAAACACCCTGATGCAGAATCTTTTATAGACGCAAAAATGACGGGCGGAAAAGTTACCGGCGCCAATGTCTCCGTAAGAATTACCGACGATTTCATGGACGCCGTGATTAAAGACAAGCCGTTCGTACAAAAATATCCCATTGATTCCGACAATCCCGATTATGTAAAGGAAACAGACGCCAGGGCGTTGTGGGAAAAGATTATTCACAATGCCTGGAAATCTGCCGAACCGGGCGTTTTGTTCTGGGACACGATTTTAAATGAATCTTTGCCGGATTGTTACGCTGATTTAGGTTTCCGCACGGTTTCCACCAATCCTTGCGGGGAAATTCCTTTGTGTCCGTATGACAGTTGCCGGCTTCTGGCAATTAACTTGTATTCGTATGTGAAGAATCCTTTCGGGCCGGACGCCGCTTTTGATTTCGATTTATTCAAAGAACATGTGATTTATGCTCAGCGAATTATGGATGATATTATCGACCTGGAAATAGAAAAGATCGATACGATTCTCAGCAAAATCAACAGTGATCCGGAAATGGAAGAAGTAAAACATGCGGAAAAGCTTTTGTGGCAAAAAATTCGTCGCAAGACGCTTCTGGGACGGCGCACGGGTGTTGGCATCACTGCCGAAGGAGATATGCTGGCCGCTTTGGGTTTCCGTTACGGCACGGAACAGGCAACTGATTTCGCCGAAGAAATACAAAAAACAATTGCGTTGGCAGCTTATCGTTCGTCGGTAATTATGGCCAAGGAACGCGGCGCATTTGAAAATTTCGACGCCAAACGGGAAGAACGGAATCCATTCATGATACGCTTGCAGGAAGCTGATCCGCAATTGATTGAAGACATGAAAAAATTCGGCCGCCGAAACATTGCTTGCTTGACTATTGCGCCTACCGGAACGACTTCTTTGATGACGCAGACGACTTCGGGTATCGAACCGGTTTTTCTTCCGGTTTACAAAAGAAGGAGGAAAGTAAATCCCAACGATTCGTCCGTCAAGGTGGATTTTGTGGATGAAGTGGGAGATTCCTGGGAAGAATACATTGTCTTTCATCATAAATTTGTGAATTGGATGGAAGCAAACAAATATCCGACCGCAAAAAAATATTCTTCGGAAGAAGTGGATGCGATGATTGAAAAATCGCCGTATTACAAAGCGACTTCCAACGATGTGGATTGGTTGCAGAAAGTTCGTATGCAGGGCCGCGTTCAGAAATGGGTAGATCATTCCATCAGCGTTACGATAAATTTGCCGAACGGAGTGGATGAGGAATTGGTCAATCAATTGTACATTGAAGCTTGGAAATCAGGCTGTAAAGGTTGTACGGTTTACCGCGACGGTTCGAGGAGCGGCGTGTTGGTCGCGGCTTCCGACGAAAAGAAGAAAGATAAAGATTGCATTGAGCCGCCGGTTATCGTTACGAAACGTCCCCGCGAATTGGAAGCGGATATTGTAAAATTCCAGAACAATAAAGAAAAATGGATTGCTTTTATCGGCTTGCTGAATGGCCGTCCCTACGAAATTTTCACCGGTATCAACGATGAAGATGAAGGGATTTTCCTGCCTAAAAATCTTATGAAAGGCACGATTATCAAGAATGTAGATGAAAACGGCGCCAAACGTTATGACTTCCAATACACCAACAAACGCGGATACAAAACAACCATCGAAGGCTTGTCCGACAAATTCAATCCCGAATATTGGAACTATGCCAAATTGATTTCCGGCGTGTTGCGTTACTCAATGCCGGTCGACCAAGTCATCAAGTTGGTAGAAGGCCTGCAGTTGAAAGACGAATCTATCAACACATGGAAAAACGGCGTGGAACGCGCATTGAAGAAATATGTGCAGGACGGCGCACAAGTAAAAGGACAGAAATGTCCGAATTGCGGTCAGGAATCGTTGGTTTACCAGGAAGG
>JAISXN010000175.1 GCA_031270525.1 Candidatus Symbiothrix sp.
TAAGGAATCTACGCCTTGCGCCGCACCGGAATAGACCACTGTTCCTCCGGAAATTTCGGAGTAAGTACCTGCCGTATAGGCAAAACTGTAACTGTTAATTTGCGCCGTTGCTGTTATCAAGCCAACGATGCATCCAAGTAAAATAAAGATAATTTTTTTCATACCTGTTATAAATTGTGAATAATAATTCGTGTTGTTTTCATTGTTCCTTCCGCATCGGTCAAGCGAACAATATAGATTCCGCTGCTTAAAGCTGCGGGTTTTACCCAAGGAATCCGCAAAGCGCCTTGTGCCGCTTTTCCGTGAAAAACGGTTGCTGCTTTTTGTCCGGACAGGGTATAGATGCTGATATCCACTGTTCCTGCTTTGGGATTTTCGAAAGAAAATTGCGTCGATTCCTTTACATAAGAGGGTTTTACACCAAATGTCGTTTCTGCTTTGTGTAACGGGCGGATAGCAGTAGGAATACCGCCTAAAGAAGCGTCCCTATTGACTTTTTGCATATACAGAGGCGGATAGTCATTCGAAACTCCATCCCGGTTGTCACCCCAAATTGTTAACCAATAGGAGCCGGCAATAAGCGGCGAAGAGAACAATTTGACTTTCCGGGAAACATTTGTCGAAAATTCGACTTTTTCGTCCGTCCAGACAAAGTTGCCGGTAGTTCCGTCAATAAGCGTAGCAAAAGCGGACATATCGGCATGGCCATGTTGAATCAGGTAAAAAACAGCTACTTGATCTTCTTCGCTATGAATGGAATAATGTATGATTTCCTCTCTATTGGTCTCCTGAATCAACAAGCCCTCCGTTTCCCATAGCAATTCGCCGCTCCGGGCTATTTTTTGTATCACGAGCCGCTGGTAGGTCTGGCCGCTGTTGATTTCGTACCAGATAGCATACAGGCAATCATTTTTTTCATTGTATGCTATTTGCGGACGTAATCCTCTGTAATTGGCATAGCTTACCTTTTCACCCCCTGTGTTGCCGGTGAATCCCAAATCGCCATTCTCTTTTACATGAGCGATATGTACCGATTCAACATTATTCCCGTCGCGGTCGTCGTGCCAGGCGACAAAAACGCCGCCTTGCGGGTCGGGATGTACGGAAATCACATTTTGCAAAGGTACACCGGGAAATCCTCCTGCATAAATACGAACCGGTTGTGTCCAGATAGACGTCAGATCAAAATCAAATTTTTGAGCCAGAAGAACACCTGCCCGGATATATACCAAAGCAAATTGACCGTAACCGGTATTTGCCAGATAAGGATAGTCGTACCTTACACCGTTTTCCTGTAATTCGCGGGATTCCAGTAATTCCCCGTTTTTAGAAACATGCTTCAACTGAATTTTGGGCAGATTACTGTTTTCTTCTCTTATGTAAGTAAACACATAACTGCTGTCTTCCAACTGGATGATATTCATTTTTGATTCGAAACCATCGGCGATTGGCGACCCCAAAGTGACGCCTTCCGGACTCCATAGATGTTCGCCGGCAGGTGAAACTTTATATACTCTGTAACTAAGTCCTTCTGCATCGGAATTTTTACAATCTGCAACCGGAAGCAATGCGTTTCCATCCTTATCGACAAAAAGCAGTTGTCCGACCAGCAAAAAAGTCCATGTTTCTTCATTGGAAATTAATTTTCCATCTCCCGGAAACAGCTTTACGCCTTCTCTGTCCACAATCTGCAAAAAAGTAGCGATATTCTCATTCACAAGTCTATTGAAAACGATGTAACTCAGCCCGTCTTTCGTAACCCCATGATCGAATAGATAGATACTTTCTCTTTCTTGTGTCAACTGATTATTGACTAACGGATCGTCACTCCATTGAGCCGTTATTGCCCAGGAAGTCAATAAACCGATTAATGTAAACAAAAATTTCTTTATACACATCTTAAATTTTTAATTTGACAATTTCTCTTTTCTCTCCTTGATTAATAGTCAATAAATAAATCCCGGAAGACAAAGAACCAAGGGGAAGCGTCGCCGAATAAATTCCTTCCGTTGTAGAAAACTTCCTGAACAACAGGCATTTCCCATCAATCGAATAAAGACTTATTTCGGCTTGCCGGTTTGACTCGGCGCGGAAAACGACTTCCAAGGTTTTTTGATTGCTATTTACGGTCGCTTTTGTTTCAGCCTGTTCCACAGGGAAAAGCGCTGTCGGAGTGGGAGGAAGCGTTGTCTGAAAGAAAAGCCGGTCGCCAAACACCATTATCTCATAATTTTGTGCAAACAGCGAGTGATTGTCTTTGTAAAGTTTATACGAACCGCGCGGACTCATTATTCCGTCTCCCCACGAATCGGTAATTTCGAAACAATAGGTTTCCGAAGGTTCCAAATCGACTGTTTCATCGTAAGTTGCAACTGTTCCGGGCAAATAAGGGCCAAACTCATGCACAACTTCTCCATTCTTGTTCCTGATGACAAAAGTGTTTTCGTCTGCATGTAAATCGGTTTTTATTGCTATCTGAATTTTAGGTGTTGTTTCCGCAGGCATATCAAAATTTCCCTGCAGCACATTTCCGTTCACACTTTCCCCATTCAAAGCGGAGAGTTGAATTTTGTATTCGTTGTCTTTGGTAAGCATGGAATACGATTCAACAGGCAGCCGGAGCGGCAGGGTATGAAACGAAGCGATTTCTCCCGACCAATTCACCGTTTGTTCAGTTCCGTTCACCGTTACTTTGAAAGCGGCGGAAGTGATCGTTTGATCGGATTCGTTTTTCAAGCGGACGTCGAAAAAATTGTATCCGTACCGGAAAGCGATTGCCCACTTAGGTTCTTGAATCGTAGCTGCCAATGGTTTATTATAATTGATGTATTCCGGTTTTTTACCGGTTACGTTCAATACTTCCCGTTTATCGGCAGAAACAAATGCAATTATTTCAAGGTCTTCCGCTTTCACCGGAATATCTTTCACCGCTTGTGGAACGGTGAAGATATATTCGCGGGAAAAATAATCGCCTTGCTGCGGAGCAGAAAGCGTATCTCCCCAAAGTGGCGTCAGATAAGCGCGAAGCGTATGGCGGTGATTATAATTGTTCTGGTCGGCAGCTCCTTTTTGATAGCCGTAGATATTATCCTGAATAAGGGCTACACTCAGAAAATTTTCGCTTTGCTCTACCTGTTGAGTATAGTAACCTTCCACCGTCACCCGCAATTCGCGGGTAGTTCCGTTGAAAACGCTGCTCAGGTAGAGATTGACGGGAGCGTCTTCTTCATGGATGCTTTTACTTCTTTTCATCCATTCCCCTCGTCCCAATACCAAGAGAGACGCTTGCGGAAAATGCCGCCGGTTAATGGCTGCGCCGGGATAACCGTAACTATTAGCGCCCATTTCGAGGTCGATAGCTTCACCTTCGTCAATCCGGTAATCCGGTTGTCCGGCATTAGGTACCGCATAATATCCGGAGTGAATATCAATCGCAAACAGATGCTCCGGTCGGACGGTTAATAAATTATCCGTATAAACGTCTCCGTCCGGACAATTGCCGCAATGAATGCCGGTAAATACTTCCAATAAGATATTTTTCTTTTGTACTTCGGTGGAAACTTCGTATGCGTTTGCCGAAGCACAAAAGACAATGCCGGATAATATAAAGAGCAATTTCATGTTTACTTAAACTATAAATCGTTTTGTTTGTACGCCGTTTTGCGTAGCAAGGCGAACGAGATAGACGCCTGTCGAGAGGCGTTGAACATTCCAGGGAATCGTATTTTTTCCGCTATGCAGCTTCGATTGGATACGGGCTACTTTTTGTCCTGATACGGAATAAATTTCGAGTGTTGCATTTCCTGCCTCCGGACTATCTACTACAAAATCGACTTTGCCGTTTTTCCCATTGGAAACGACTTCGAAACGATTGTCCGAACCGGTTTCCGGAAAATGAACGGCAGTGTGGTCATCGGATATAAACACTTTTTGTGCAAAAGCGGCAGCGCCAACCGTTAACGAAGATGTCCTGTAATCACTCCAAAAAGTGAGAAAATATTCATTATCAAGTAAAGGAAAGGAACTCAACCTGGCTTTTCCTTCATTCCCGGCCGAATACACAAACCGTTTCTCCGGCCAGACGTATTGCGGTTGTTCGCCGCTGACGTCAAGCAGGACGGCAATGTTTTCAGTAGAAT